>CAYNNA010000096.1:0-11140 GCA_964398375.1 uncultured Thiothrix sp. | reverse complement strand
ATCAGGGAGTTTATCGACACCAACAGCCAAATGCTGGCAAAAGTTAACCCCGCACGTCCATAAGACTAGCGTCTTGACAGGAGTCATGCCATTATTCCAATAACAAACATTAATAAAAATGATCAATAGTTGAGGGAATGGCATCACCATGAAAATCCATACGCTTTCTTATACCACCGCCCAAGGTTTTTCTGACAATCTACCGACCATGACAACCGCACAACAGCTTGTCTTGATCTTTGGGCATTCCAGTTTTCTCGACAACCCCGAACCCTTTGCGGTACTGACGGCACAATACCCGCAAGCGATTTTCATGGGCTGTTCCAGCGCGGGTGAAATTCTCGGCAGTCACATTCATGACAATAGCCTCGTCATTGCGTTGGTCGAACTTGAATCCACCACCTTACGCCTCGCACAAGTGGCTATTCATAACCCAGCGGAGTCGCGCACCATTGGACGCTTTCTGGCAGATAGCCTTGCACATGAAACCCTAAAAGGTATTTTCACCCTCTCGGATGGCTTGAAAGTCAATGGCAGCGAACTCACCAAAGGCTTTAATGAAGTCGTATCCCCTGCAATTACCGTCACAGGCGGGCTTGCCGGTGACGGCGAACGCTTTGTGAATACATGGGTATTAAAAGATGGCAAACCCACCAGCGGCATCGTCACCGCTCTGGGCCTATATGGCAAAGTACAAATCAGTCATGGCTCCAAAGGTGGTTGGAAACCTTTTGGACCAGCCCGCGAAGTAACCCGTGCTGAAAATAACGTTTTATACGAATTAGCCGGTAAACCGGCACTGGCTTTGTATAAAACCTACCTCGGTGAGATGGCAGCCGGATTGCCTGCAACAGGTCTACGCTTCCCCTTGGCATTGAGCCAACCCGGTGAAGCCAAGGAACTGGTGCGCACCATCTTAGCCATTGATGAAACCACCCAATCGCTCACGTTTGCCGGTGATATTCCGGTGGGCGCACAAGCACAACTCATGCGAGCCAATCTGGAACAACTGGTGGAAGGTGCAGAAGATGCCGCATTGATGAGTACAACGGATACCGACAAACCCGTGTTATGTATTTCCATCAGTTGTGTGGGGCGGCGCATGGTCATGGGTGCGGATGCCGAAGAAGAAGTTGAAGCCGTGCTGGATCATCTGCCAGAGAATACCACGCAAATTGGCTTCTATTCTTACGGGGAAATTTCGCCATTTGCCAAGGGTACTAATACCTGCGACCTACACAACCAAACCATGACGCTCACCACCATTCATGAGTGATAATGAAACAACCTATTCATCCCCCATTAGCATCGCAGGACTATGCTGATATTGCGTGAAGAAAAACCAAAATTCTGTGCCGCAATGTTGTCAACATTGCCCCAGAATCTGCGTTAATTGCTTCCACCGACAACAAATCAACCAAACCAAACAGGGGTGCATTATGAACAAAATGACGTTGACAACGCTTACCGTTGCCTTATTGCTCAGCGCCGGAAACGCCGCCGCTGCCACTGACCCGGATTTCGACCGTCTGGATACCAACAAAGATGGTTTGATTTCCTGGCCTGAATACGCCGCCAAAAACCCAAAATCCGGCAGACTCGACCCCCGACGCATTTTTGATAATGTGGATACTAACCGCGATGGCTATATCGACACGGCTGAATTTGCTGACATGAAACGCCGCCGCGATCGCCGTAAGCCCTAAACGCACCTATTCCTCATGGAATCTGACGTTTATTTATTTCAGGCAACAGGTAGAATGTAATCATCATCACTAAACCATAACGAGGATTATCGCATGAGTGCATTAGACCGTATCGACCAAGCCGTAAAAAGTAACCCCGTCATCATTTTCATGAAGGGTACACCGCAGATGCCGCAATGCGGGTTTTCCAGCCGGGCGTCTCAGGCATTGATGGCGTGTGGAGAAGAGTTTGCTTACGTGAATGTGTTGGGCGACCCGGAAATTTTCCAAGACCTGCCACAGTACGCTAACTGGCCGACATTCCCACAAGTTTATATCAATGGCGAATTGATTGGCGGCTGCGACATCACCTTGGAAATGTACCAAAACGGTGAATTGCAGAAAATGGTTAAAGAAGCCATGAAAGGTGGCGCTGGCGAGGCTGCTTAATTACGCAAACTAAGCACGGAAAAAAGGGCTTGAATATCAGTATCAAGCCCTTTCTTTTTAAGCCGACTTAAGCAGCGGCTTTTTTCTTTTCTTCAGCCGCTGCGTGAAGCGCGTCATTAATGGCGTATCCGTAAGAGCAATCCACCTCAATTCTCACCCGCATTAGACCATCATCGCCCTCGTCCAACATTACCGCCAAGGGATTACGGCGCTGAAAACGGCGATGCGGCTTGCTTAACCACATGACCCGCATTTGACTGCTGAACGGAAACGTGGTTCGCAATGCGTCAGCGATACCCACAATATGATCAATACGGTTCATCATGGCGGGGGTTTGTGGGAAAACTTTATCGCCCTGACGGTATTGCTGCAAATGGCGCGGGCGTACTTCTTCACCCAACTGCAAAATCGCCAGCATGTCATCCGCGCTGATTTTCCATTCATCCATATGATTAAGAACGGCTTGTGTTAAAGCACCCATTTCTTCGCTTGAAAAAGTTTGCATGAATTAATCCCTCTTTTTCAGACCAGCAATCGACACCACTTTCGGCGCACTGACTTCATCAATAAAATGCGGACGCTCTTCACTCACCCCAGCCGCTTGCGCCAACTCACGTTCACGTGCCGCAATCAAGTCGAAACATTTTTTAACGTCTTCAACCGTAGCATCGGATAAGGGATAACGCACGGCGGAATCTGAAGGTGTCAGATCGCGAATAATACCGCCGAGGGTTTTACGCATCGCCATCAGGATACGCCTTTCTGTGGAGAACTGTTCTGCTGACATGATTAATATAGCCTGCCTGTAAAGCTGCAAAGTGACCACAATATATTAACAGCTAAACCAATACCATACCACCAAGGTGGGGATTACGCTGCCCCGTCAAGCAGTCAGGGCAGCAACAAACAAACCGACCGCTTCCAATAACACAATACTCGCCCCGATAGACCCCCAAGTTAGTCCGCCACTCGCCTGTTTCAAGCGCAAACGGATCAGCAGCAGTAACACAAACACGCCCAATAATGGAATGCCAGCCACTAACGCCATTGGCAATGCCAATAATAACCAAATAAACAAGGCAACATAGGGAAATTCAGCCCGAAAATCCTGTGCAAGGGTTTGTCCCGGTGCACTCGGCGTAAATCCAATCAGTGCGACTACCAATAAACGTGCAGCAAGCGGAGCCATCAGGATATACAGCCACAATTTGTATTCAATCAACACCGAAAGCGCCGAGAATTTAACCATCATCACCAGTGCCATCACCCCCATGACACCGAAATGCGGTATCGGCAACTGTGCGGTCTCTGCATCATCCGCTGCTACAGCAGAATCTCCCCCAAAAAACCACACGTTAATGCTACGCGCCAAGGCATCCAGATGATGCAATTCACTAATAAACAACCAAGCTGTCAACAAAATCACCGAAGCCAACATGGGTTCAATGCTTTCCAGACGCCATGCGGTCAGGGCAAGCAGCCCTCCCATTAACGCGCCAATCACCGGAAACCAGACTAAACCACGCCCCTTTTCTTCCGCAGAAAACGCGGCAATCGGCGGTGCAGGCAATAATGTCAGCACACGCAACGCCACCTGAAAAGAACGCAGTACCGCTTTCATCATCCGCAACCATGCGCCAGCAAACTAGCCCACTCACCGCTACGATCACGCAACACGCGCAAACGTGTCAGCGCACCGTACTCAATGTTTACCGCCAGTAAGCGCTCATCCGGCATTTGCAATACATGCGCGAGAATCGTGCGAATCACCAAAGCATGAGTCACCACCAACACCCGTTCCCCCCGGTACGCACGCCCTAGTTCTGTCCATGCATCCAAGACACGGGCACGAAAATCGCCGAAACTCTCACCCCCCGCTGGCGACACTTGAGCAGGGTTTGCCCACCATTCTGCCAACTGCTCAGGGTGGGTAGCCATCACCTCTTGTGGATTATGCCCCTCCCATTCCCCAAAATGAATTTCACGCAGGCGCTCATCGCGTACCAGCGGCAAATCCTGTTTTTGCGCAAACCACTCAGCGAAGGAAGCGCATTGCATCCGGGGAGAAGTAACGACGGCATCCCAGTCCGCACTGGAACGACCGAATGCTTGTTTGAGCTGCTTCCAACCGGCTTTGCTGAGCGGGGTATCGAGTTCACCACAGAACACATCCCCCGCTTCCACTGCACCGTGTTGCAACAAGCCAACATGGGTAAAATTATTGGCCACTATTGATAGCTAACTCCAACAATTTCGTATTCACGCACCCCGCCGGGAGCCTGCACCACCGCCACATCACCCTCTTCCTTACCAATCATTGCTCGCGCAATTGGCGAGGAAACCGCCACACGGTTATGCTTAATATCCGCCTCAATATCGCCAACAATCTGGTAAGTGATGGTGTCACCGGTTTCGACTTCTTCCAATTCCACGGTTGCGCCGAATACGACTTTACCCGGATTCATCGCCCCCACAGCTACCACATCAATGATTTGCGCCATTGACAAAGTGCTTTCCAGTTCCTTGATACGACCTTCGCAGAAACTCTGCTGTTCACGTGCCGCGTGGTATTCGGCATTTTCTTTCAAATCGCCGTGTTCACGAGCGGTGGCAATCGCCTGAATAATTTGTGGGCGTTCCTCCGTTTTCAAACGCTGCAATTCAGCCTTCAAACGTTCGGAACCCTTCAATGTTAGCGGTGGTCTTGTACTCATCGCTTCAAACCCCTTGTTCTGTTATTTCCTGATGTAAATCTTGTAAGCAATACACTTGCTCACTGTCAGTGTATGCCATCGCTTTGCACAATGCCCGCGCACCCTCAATTGTAGTGGTGTAGGTAATTTTGTGCTGTAAGGCTTCGCGGCGAATCTCAAACGAATCGCGGGTCGACTGTTCGCCTTCAGTCGTGTTTACGATCAGGTCGATTTCCTCGTTCTTGATCATATCGACGATATTGGGGCGACCTTCGCGCATCTTATTAACAATTTCGCACATTACACCGACATTTTGCAATTCGCGTGCCGTACCACGGGTAGCGACAATCTTGAAACCCTGCCCTAACAGCATTTCACCCACTTCACGTAAATGGCGGCGATCTGCTTCGCGCACACTAATGAATGCCACCCCCGAAGTCGGGTACACTTCACCCGCTGCGTATTGCGCTTTGCCAAAGGCTTCGGCAAAGGTTCTGCCCACGCCCATGACTTCGCCCGTTGATTTCATTTCCGGGCTGAGGATGGGGTCAACGCCAGGGAATTTAATGAACGGGAATACCGCTTCTTTCACCGCGTAGTAGGACGGAATGATTTCGTTCAGCGCATTTTGCGATGCCAAACTTTGCCCTGCCATGCAACGTGCTGCGACTTTTGCCAGCGGACGACCGATGGCTTTGGAAACGAATGGCACAGTACGTGAGGCACGCGGATTGACTTCCAGCACGTATACGTCATCGCCCTTGATCGCAAATTGCGCGTTCATTAAGCCGACAACGTTGAGAGCCTTGCCCATACGCACCATTTGCTCACGCAATTGGTCTTGAATCGCGCCACTCAGGGAATACGGAGGCAAGGAACACGCCGAGTCACCGGAGTGAATACCCGCTTGTTCAATGTGCTGCATAATGCCGCCGATCAACACCGTGTCACCATCGCAAATCGCGTCCACATCGACTTCAATCGCATCATCCAAATAACGGTCGAGCAACACGGGCGAATCGTTAGAAACCGACACGGCAGTGGTCATATAACGGCGCAACTCGTTTTCGTGGTAAACGATTTCCATCGCCCGCCCACCCAGCACGTAAGACGGGCGTACTACCAATGGGTAGCCGATTTCGTCTGCCAAGCGTACCGCTTCGTCGATGCTTCTGGCGGTGCGGTTCGGCGGCTGTTTCAAGCCGAGTTTGTGGATCAATTGTTGGAAACGTTCACGGTCTTCCGCGAGGTCGATGGAATCCGGCGACGTACCAATAATCGGCGCACCCAATGCTTCCAAATCACGCGCCAGTTTCAGCGGGGTTTGCCCACCGTATTGCACGATCACCCCAAACGGCTTTTCCAGCTCAACGATTTCCATCACGTCTTCGAGCGTCAACGGCTCGAAATACAGACGGTCGGAGGTGTCATAGTCGGTGGAAACGGTTTCGGGGTTACAGTTGACCATGATGGTTTCAAAGCCATCATCGCGCAACGCCAATGCCGCGTGGACACAGCAGTAGTCGAATTCAATGCCTTGACCGATGCGGTTGGGACCGCCGCCCAATACCATGATTTTCTTACGGTCGGTGGGGTTGGATTCGCACTCTTCTTCGTAAGTGGAATACATGTACGCGGTATTGGTGGCAAATTCTGCCGCGCACGTATCGACGCGCTTATAAACCGGGCGCACATTCAGCTTGTGACGTGCCGCGCGTACCGTTTTTTCGGTTTCGTGCAACAGTTTAGCCAAACGACGGTCGGAGAAGCCTTTGCGTTTCAACGTCCGCATTTCGTCGCTAGACAAGCTATTGAGCAAGCGGTCTTTCAAACCATTTTCAAGGTCAATCAATTCTTTGATTTGCACCAAGAACCACGGGTCAATACTGGTTTGCGCGAACAGATCTTCGATGCTCATGCCCAGCCGGAAGGCATCCGCCACGTACAAAATACGTTCGGAACTAGCTTCGGTCAGTTGGCGGCGCAAGGTGTCTTTCGCATCCGGGTCTTGCGGATCAATACGTTCGCTCAAACCGTCGATACCGGTTTCCAAACCGCGCAGAGCTTTCTGGAACGACTCTTGGAAAGTCCGACCCATCGCCATGACTTCGCCCACCGACTTCATTTGCGTGGTCAAACGTGAGTCAGCTTGCGGGAATTTCTCGAAGGTGAAACGCGGGATTTTGGTGACTACGTAGTCGATGGATGGCTCAAACGACGCAGGTGTTGCCCCGCCCGTGATTTCGTTGCGCAATTCATCCAATGTGTAACCGACTGCCAGTTTCGCCGCGACTTTCGCAATCGGGAAGCCGGTGGCTTTGGATGCGAGCGCGGAAGAACGCGACACACGCGGGTTCATTTCGATGACGATAATACGCCCGTTGTTGGGGTTGACTGAGAATTGGACATTGGAACCGCCTGTATCGACACCTATCTTACGCAATACCGCGATGGAGGCATTCCGCAGCAATTGGTATTCCTTGTCGGTCAGGGTTTGCGCAGGAGCTACCGTAATCGAGTCACCCGTGTGGATGCCCATCGGGTCAAGGTTTTCAATGGAACAGATGATGATGCAGTTGTCGTTACGGTCACGCACGACTTCCATTTCATACTCTTTCCAGCCAAGCAGGGATTCTTCCAGCAGGACTTCGGTGGTCGGCGACATATCCAAGCCACGCGCCACGATGGTTTCAAACTCTTGCTTGTTGTAGGCAATACCACCGCCGCTGCCGCCCATTGTGAATGAGGGGCGAATGACTACCGGGAAACCGAGGGTAGCTTGCACCGCACGGGCTTCGTCCATCGTATGCGCTACGCCGGAACGCGCCGATTCCAGACCGATTTCATCCATCGCCACGCGGAATTTCTGGCGATCTTCTGCCATGTCGATGGAGACTTCATTTGCGCCGATCATATCCACACCGAACTTTTCCAGCACGCCTTGGCGGGAAAGGTCGAGTGCACAGTTGAGCGCAGTTTGCCCCCCCATTGTGGGCAAAAGCGCGTCAGGGCATTCTTTTTCAATGATTTTAGCGACTGTTTCCCAGCGGATGGGTTCGATGTAAATCGCATCCGCCATGTTCGGGTCGGTCATAATGGTCGCAGGATTAGAATTGACCAAAATGACGCGGTAGCCTTCCTCACGCAAGGCTTTACACGCTTGCGCACCGGAATAGTCGAATTCGCACGCCTGACCGATAATGATCGGACCTGCACCAATAATCAGAATGCTTTTAATGTCAGTGCGTTTAGGCATGTGCGGCTCTCATCATCTCAATGAAACGGTCGAATACAGGGGCTACGTCGTGCGGGCCTGGGCTGGCTTCGGGGTGTCCTTGGAAACTTAACGCGGGGCAATCGGTGCGTTCGATACCTTGCAATGTGCCATCAAACAGCGAGCGGTGCGTGGCGCGGACGTTGGCGGGAAGCGTCGTTTCATCCACCGCGAAACCGTGGTTCTGGCTGCTGATCATCACGCGCTTGCTGCCTAAATCCTGCACCGGATGGTTTGCACCGTGATGCCCGAATTTCATCTTGACGGTTTTCGCGCCGCTGGCAAGACCAAGCAATTGATGACCTAAGCAAATGCCGAAAGTGGGGACTTTCTGTGCCAGCACTTCGCGGATGGCTGCAATCGCGTAATCGCACGGCTCTGGATCGCCGGGGCCGTTGGAGAGAAATACGCCATCGGGTTTCATCGCCAATACGTCGGCTGCGGGGGTTTGCGCGGGTACGACCGTGATGCGGCAACCACGATCTACCAACATGCGCAGGATATTGGTTTTAATGCCGTAATCGTAAGCGACGATATTGAACTCAGCGTTTTCAGCGGTGGAAGGGCGCGGGGTGGCGGGGTTTAATTGCCAACTGCCTTCTGTCCACACGTAGCTAGATTTGACGGTGACTTCTTTCGCCAAGTCCATGCCCTTCAAACCGGGGAAGGAACGTGCTGCATCCAGTGCCACATCCACGGAAAGGTTTTCACCTGCCATGATGCAGCCGCGCTGTGCGCCTTTTTCACGCAAAATGCGCGTCAAACGGCGGGTATCAATGTCGGCAATCGCCACAACCTTGTTGCGGGCTAAATAGTCTGGCAGGGATTCTTCGGAACGCCAACTACTGTATACCGCTGGCACATCGCGCACGATCAAGCCCGCTGCGTGGACTTGGGTCGATTCGCAATCCTCCCGATTGACACCGACGTTACCAATGTGGGGATAAGTCAAGGTAACGATTTGGCGTGAATACGACGGGTCAGTCAGGATTTCCTGATAGCCAGTCAATGCGGTATTAAACACCACTTCACCCGTGGTTTGGCCATCACAGCCGATGGAACGCCCGTGGAAAACACTCCCGTCTTCCAGCACCAGCAGTGCTTGCTTGTTCAAAAGAACCTCCGAAGTCTACATACGAAACGGGATGAGGCGTGGCTCATCCCGTGAAATTAGTAGGGTGGCATTTTACTCTCTGCCCGACAGAGTGTCCATGCACGCTTTCACGGAAACTTAATGCTTATGCGCTGATCTATTGTATTGGAGCAGATGCAATATGTTTATGGAAACACGCTTCCAATCATGCAAATTATATTTTCTTATGTATAATTAGCGAGATCAGGGCTAAATTGGGGAATTTGTCAATCATGAATGCACACGAAAAAGGGTTTATACACGTATCAACCTTCGACACTAGCAGCACGTCACTATGGGAAGAATTCCGTAAATTGCGAATTGTGGTTAAGCGCCGCGAAAAAACCTTGCTGAGTGTGTATCTGAGCGTTTTTCTATTGGCGTTGTTTGCCACGGAAGCGTTAAGCCCTAACCTCTTGAAAAACTTTATCTTAAGTTTTATTTTGGGCTTGTGTGCTGGAATGATTGCTGCATTTGTTCGCGAAGGCACGGATGCGATTATCAAAAACCCGGACATGCTGGCGCGAGTATTACCCATTCCACTGTTAGGCATTGCACCCGCCATCCCCAAAAAAGCGGGTAACTATGCATTCCAGAGTGCCGACAATCCCGATTCAAGAGTGGCGGAAGCGTTTCGTTCCTTGCGCAACAATCTGTTGGTCGTCACTCAACAGCAGCCTCCGAAAGTGATCAATGTAACCAGCACTGATGCTAGCGAAGGTAAAAGCAGCACCAGCATTAATCTTGCCACGGCTTTTGCGCAAGCCGGTACACGGGTATTGTTGATTGATGCGGATTTGCGCCGCCCCACCCTGCACAAGCACTTCAAACTGGATAATACCAAAGGATTGGGCAATTACTTGGCAGGGCTGGATGACTTCAATAAGCTGATCCGCCCCACCAAGATTGCTAATTTGCAACTGTTGTCATCTGGCCCCATTACCCCGCATCCGGTGGAATTGTTGTCCGGCGAGCGTTTAGCACAATTGGTTGCCACCACTGAGCAACAGGATGCGCCGTTTGACTTGATTATTATTGACTCACCACCGGTGATGGGCATGGCGGATGCGCTGCTTATCGGCAATCGTGTCCACGCCACTTTATTGGTAGTTGCGTGTAATGAAACTCGCCGTCGCCCGCTTCATGCGGCGTTTGAACGCTTGAAGCAGGCGCGTACCAATATGGTGGGTGTGGTGCTGACCAAGGTGCGTTAGAACACTTAAATTCCGTCAAAATGTTGAGCCATATCGTTTATTGGCAACCCATTTTCACTTACAATCTGCACCGAGGGATTGAGCAGCCTTTACAACAATCCGGCGATGTACTGGAGAAAAGGCGAATTGTTGATTTTGACAGAGCATTTCGGCAATGACGGGCATATTAATTACTGACGACCACCCTTTATTCATGTTAGGGCTAGATACGGCATTACGGCTTAGGAAGTCAGACTTGCAGGTTTATCAAGCGACTCATTTGGATTCAGCAAAGCTGCATATCAAACAGCAGTCCAGTATTAGATTGATGCTACTTGATCGGACATTACCCGGCATTGATAGCTTGAACCATCTGGAAGAATTTTGGGAAATCAACCCGAACTTGCGGATTGCCATCATTTCAGCAGCCGACTCACGCCACCAGATACAAGAAGCCATAAACGCTGGAGTTGTTGGGTTCATCTCTAAAAGTGCTTCACCCAATGCCATTCTCGATGCCATAGACTTGCTCCTGCAAGGCAAAATTTATGTTCCTGATACACTGTTCAGATCTCCTGCTCCCTTATCATGCGTTGCATCGCTATCACAACGTCAAGAGGATATCCTTCAATTGGCAGCAGAAGGTTACACTAACAAACAAATCGCTAAAGAAACTGCTTTAGCTGAAGGTACAGTCAAACAACACTTCAATG
>CAYNNA010000095.1:0-11693 GCA_964398375.1 uncultured Thiothrix sp. | reverse complement strand
GTATGATAATGGCTTTCACTATGGCTGGTTGTATGCCCTTAATTCACATTTAAGTTTTGTGACTGACGCTGGAAAGCCCTTCGTCTATACTCCTCACACTAAGTATGAAGATGGAGTCTCAATGATCTTATGTTAAAAATAATACAAATCGTTCCATTTTTCGGCATCGTACTGCTCATCTACTGGCTGGCAGTCAAAACTAGCTTATTCCCTGAGGGTTTGAACCACGTTTTATTTCACTTACGCTTACCATCCGGTGAGCTATGGAAACCCACTTGGGGAGACATGATGGTATTGCTGGGTGTGCTTTGCCTGTACATTGAATTATTCAAATCCACCCGCACCTCAGAAACCACTATCGTCGATCACTTGCTATCGACATTTGTCCTGATTTTTTACCTGACTGCTTGGTTGATTTACCCCTGGGCAGGCAATTCCGTCTTTCTGATTTTGACGGGCATGGCATTCTTGGATGTCATTGCCGGTTTCACCATCACCATTTCAGCCGCACGTCGTGATCTAGCGATTGGTGGAAGGTAATTATTTAAGCCATAATACGCCAAGTATTTTTTGAGAGAGAATCGCTCATGCACACACTTATTGCTCGCTTGACTGTGCTTTCCACTTTGTCAGTCAGTGCTTATGCCGATGTTCCACAATTTCCTGACCCTAATATACTCCCCCTTGACACCAGCGTGACTTCGGATAGTGTCACAACAACCCATATCGGCACCACAGGCACTTACGTTTACCCATCAACCAATACGACGAGCACCACGACCGGCAATAGTGCAGCGGGCATTTACGTTTATCCACAAGCGGATACCAGCAACACCAGCAATACGACTGCAACCAGTACCGCAGTCAGCCCAACCACCACCACGACTTATGGCTACACCTACCCACAAACCCAAGCGGTCAGTGGCTGGGGTAACAGTTATAACTATACCCAACCGTATTACTACAACCCGGCGCAATATTTCTTGCCTAGCCCGATGTTAACACCACCTGCGCCACCGCCAATGATGATGCCGCCTATCCCCAGCTTTAGATGGCCTAGCATGGGCTATGGCTATAATAGCAGCACAACCCCTTATAGTTATTGGCCAGGCAACACTGCCAACACCCAAACCACGGCACAAACCAGCACGACCCAAACATCCAATACCCAACAGATTGACACGCTGAACCAAAGCCTCAGCAGCCTGCGTCAACAACAAACTGAGCTAGAAAGTAAAACGCAAGAAACCCTGTCAGCTCAAGAAAAAACCATTGCCGATTTGCGCAAACAACTCGAAGAAGCCAGCCAAGGTAAAGGCACCCTCGAAAGCCAACTGACCACCTTGAGGGGCGAACTCGCAGAAAGCGTCAAGAAAGCCGAGCTCGAAAGCTGTAAAGCCGAAAAAGACGAATTAGCAAGTAAAGTAACTGACATGAACCAAAAAGTGTCAGCAATTGCCGAGGTCTCACAACAGTTCGCCCAGTTGCGCCAAAACTTTGCCACGCTTGAAACCGAAAAGCAGCAATTAGTGAGTGCGCTGGAAAGTGAAACCAAAGACACTGATGCTGATGGTATTCCCGACAAACTCGATAAATGCCCGAATAGCGCCCTAGGGGTTAAAGTCGATGCCAGCGGCTGTGAGCCGCCCAAAGACGCGGATAATGATGGTGTTATTGATGAGAAAGACCGCTGCCCCACCACGGCTGCGGGCGTTAAAGTTGATGAAAATGGCTGTGACTTACCGCCCCCTGACGGCGACAAAGACGGCGTGCCTGACGAAGCCGACAAATGCCCTGACACCAAAGCGGGCGTGAAAGTCGACGCACTTGGCTGCGATTTACCCCCACCTGATGGCGATAAAGACGGCGTACCCGATGATGCCGATAAATGCCTCGACACCAAGGAAGGCGTGAAAGTCGACGACAAGGGTTGCGATGCCATCCCCGACGCTGACAAAGACGGCATTGCTGACATTGACGATCTCTGCCCGGACACTGCCACCGCCACCGAAGTCAACCAAGTCGGCTGCGCAAAAAACGAAAACATCAACCTCAAAGGTGTGATGTTTGAAACCGGCTCAGCCGTTCTGACAGCCGCATCCTTACCCCTGCTCGATGAAGCCGCCAACATGCTCAAGCAGCACCCCGAACTCAGCATCGAGGTAGGCGGTCATACCGACAGCAGCGGCGACAAAGCCGCCAACGAAAAGCTCTCCCAGTTGCGTGCCGAAGCGGTTATGAAATACCTCGTGGAAAAAGGCGCGAAAGCCGAGTTGCTCAGTGCCAAAGGTTACGGCTCCAATGCCCCGATTGCTGACAACGCCACCCCTGACGGCAAAGCACAAAATCGCCGTGTCGAACTAAAAATATTAGGACAATAGTGAGCCAGTACCAACAACACGCCAAAAAACGTTTCGGTCAGCATTTTTTGCATGACCGCAGCGTGATCGACAACATGCTCCGCGCTGTTAACCTGCAACCCACGGATCACGTTGTCGAAATCGGCCCTGGCCCCGGCGCACTCACTTTCCCGCTGCTGGAATTGTTACCGCGTCTGGATGTGGTCGAAATCGACCGTGACGTGATTGCCTGGTGGCAAGAACAGCCGCAAGCGATCGGTAAATTGCACATCCACGCCCAAGACGCGCTCAAGCTGGACATTCCGGCACTGCGCGGTGACGGCGATACGTTGCGGATTATCGGTAATTTGCCGTACAACATTTCCACGCCGCTGATTTTCCACTTTCTGGAACATCGGGCGCACATCCGCGACATGCTGTTCATGCTGCAAAAAGAAGTGGTGGATCGCCTCACTGCCGAACCCGACAGTTCCGATTACGGGCGGCTTTCGGTGATGGTGCAATACTATTGCGAACCGCATTATTTGCTGCAAATTGGCCCCGGTGCATTTACTCCGCCACCTAAAGTGGATTCAGCGGTGGTGTACCTGAAACCGTGGGCAACGCCGCCGTATGTCGCCAATGACGAGGAACAGTTCGGCAAGTTGGTGCAGCAAGCATTCTCGCAACGCCGCAAAACCTTGCGCAATACGCTCAAAGGCTTGCTGAGCGCGGAACAGATGGAGAGCGTAGGAATAGACCCGGTGCGCCGTGCGGAAACGCTATCGGTCGAGGATTTCGTTAATTTGGCGAATTTGCTAACAGAGTGATGATTTAAATCCTCCCCACAATTTCCCTTGTTTTCTCTGATATACTGACCATCATGAAGCTATACCTTGACAACTGTTGCCTGAATAGACCATTTGATGACCAGTCTGACCCGCGCATCCATCTGGAAGCTGAGGCGGTCAAAACCATCCTGTCGTTATGCGAAGAAGGGACATGGGCGTTGGTCAGTAGTGACGTACTAAATTTTGAGATCAACAACGCGCCGGACATGCAACGTAGCAATATCCTGCAACTGATGAGCAAATTATCGGTCGAATCCATTCCACTGACCGAAACCATCCGCCAGCAGGCAAATGTCTACGCAGCCGTAGGCTTACAGACATTTGACGCATTGCATCTGGCAAGCGCAGCGGGAAAAGTGGATATTTTCCTGACAACAGACGACAAGTTCCGCAAGAAAGCACAACAGATTCCGGGTTTGCCCCTCAAGGTAGCCAACCCGTTACTCTGGCTAGAAGAGGTATTACCATGAGCATCACCAGAACCTACCAAACCGAACAAGAAATCCAGCGGCAAGCACTCCAAGCCCTGCGCAACAGCCTTGGCGTGGTCGGGCTAATCCGCTTCATGCAGCAATACGACAAAGGTCACGGCAACTACACGCTAGACCGTCAGGCATGGCAGCAATCTTATTCTGTCGATAGCCTGTTTGCGGCGATCAAGGGTTAACTCCCCAACACCACATCCAAAAACGCCTCCCCATACTGCATAAGTTTCCGCTCCCCAATCCCCGCAATACCCCGCATCGCCTCCAGCGTTTGCGGACGTTCATCCGCCATTTGCAGCAAGGTGGAATCGTGGAAAATAACATACGGCGACACACCCTGCTCCTGTGCCAAGCGCAGTCGCAGCGCACGCAACGCTTCCCACAAGGCTTCCACCTCAATGGGCATGGTATCGCGGTTAAACCGTGGTTTGGCGACAGGATCACCCCGCACACGCTCACGCCTCACCACCCGTTCGCGCTTCTGCTCCTTGCGCAAATGCAGCTCGATTTCACCGCGCAATAACGGGCGGGCGTTGTCGGTCAAGCGCAAGCCGCCATGCCCGTCCACATCCACCGTCAAATACCCCAGCGCAATCAATTGGCGGAAAATATTGCGCCATTCCGCCTCTGAATGTTCCCGCCCAATCCCAAAGGTGGAAAGCTGCTCGTGGCGAAACTGGCGGATGCGTTCATCATCCTTGCCCAGCAATACCTCGATAATGTAATTCACCCCGAAACGTTGCCCAGCGCGATACACGCACGACAAGGCTTTTTGCGCCGCCACCGCAGCCTCCCACACTTCCGGCGGATTCCGGCAATTATCGCAATTCCCACACGGTTGCGGTGTCGGTTCACCAAAGTAGCTCAACAACGCTTGGCGGACAGGTAGTCATTTCGCACAAGCCCAACATGGCTTGCAGCTTGTGGTGTTCGACGCGCTTTTGCTGCTCGCTGGCGGTGGATTCCTGCATCATCTGGCGCAAGGTGATGACATCTTGCAAGCCGTAAGACATCCACGCATTCGCGGGCAAACCGTCGCGCCCCGCCCGTCCAGTTTCCTGATAATAGGCTTCGATGCTTTTCGGCAGACTCAAATGTGCCACGAACCGCACGTCCGGCTTGTCGATGCCCATACCGAACGCAATGGTAGCGACAATGATCACGCCCTCTTCGCGCAGGAAACGTTGCTGATGGTTACGGCGCGTATCCGCATCCATCCCCGCATGATACGGCAACGCAGTGCGCCCCTGTTGCACCAGCCACGCAGCGGTGTCTTCCACCTTTTTGCGCGACAGGCAGTAGACGATCCCCGCATCTTGCGAATGGTTCGCGTCGATAAACTGCCACAATTGTTGCCGTGCGTTTTGCCCCTGCTGGATGGTGTAGTGGATATTGGGGCGGTCAAAACTGTTGACGTAAATATCAGCGCGTTGCAGCCGCAACTGCTCAATGATTTCCTGACGAGTACGCTGGTCAGCCGTGGCGGTCAGCGCAATGCGCGGCACACCGGGGAAGCGTTCCGCCAGCAGCGACAATTGCTGGTATTCCGGGCGGAAATCATGCCCCCATTGCGACACACAATGCGCCTCGTCAATCGCAAATAGGCTGATACCGATAGTTTCCTGCAAACGCTCCAGCAAGGGCAGCATTTTTTCGCTGAGCAAACGTTCAGGCGCGACATACAGCAAGTCGATGTCGCCCGCCAGCAAGTCGCGTTCCACCCGCTGCACCGCGCCGTAGTTGAGCGTCGAATTGAGGTAAGCGGCGCGGATACCGAGTTGCAGCAGCGCATCGACCTGATCCTGCATCAACGCAATTAGCGGCGACACGATAATACCCACGCCATCACGTACCAACGCGGGAATCTGGTAACACAACGATTTACCGCCACCCGTCGGCATCAACGCGAGGACATCATGATCTTGCAGCAATGAACCGATAATATCGCGCTGATTCAGACGAAAATCGGCGTAGCCGTAGGTGTGGTTGAGAATGTGGTAGGCACGTTGCATGGTTGAATCCTACCCCAAACGCTGCCGAATAGCATTCAAGCGTTGCCAGCCTTGTTCCGCTATGCGTGTGAAACTGGTATCAGGCTGCGGCGCATCTGCCACTTGCTGCCAATAACGCTGCGCCACCGGCAACATTTCACGCCAATACGCTAACGCGGGCGGCGTTGTCATCTGCCATTCTGACCATGCTTGCGGAATCAATCCCGAAGCACGCGGGGCAAACGCCATCGGCAACATGTCATAAATCGGGGCTAACGTCAGGGGTTTATGTCCAGTATGGAAAAAGGACAGATTACCACCGTGCATATCGCTGTTGCCGATCAAACGACCGAAGGCATACAAACGTTGGATAGTCGCCTCAGTTTCCGCATTGAGATAACCCTGACGCAACAATTGTGCCGCAATAACAGACCAACTAGCATCCGCTTGCCCAACGAACGCATTATCCAGTGCCGCCAGTGACACAACCCCACGCCGTCCACCGTTTCCTGTACGGTCAAAACGGTGTACCTCCAAAAAGTATTGTTGCCCAATGGTTAGCCACTCAGAAACCACGGCGGGTAAGCCTGCGTCTGCGAGGGTTTGCAACGCCAAGTGCTCAGCTTGCAATAAGCTACCCCAGCGGCGCGTCACAGCATTGTCTTCGGGGGCAGTGAATTTAACCAATACCGGCAAAGGCGTAGCCGTTTCAGCCATAGCAATCGTCGCCAGAAATTTAGGTTGCTCACCACCCGCCGACGAACCAACCAACTCACCGCCTAAGGCTTGTTGCGCTAATCGCGGGTAGTGTTGGCAACGTTCTTCCCGAAATAGGACAGATGTGGCGGAATGCGCCAGCCAGCGGGATAACGCCGCATCGCCAACGATCAGATTGCCGATGCCATCCTCACCGACAGCCGCCAGTGCGGTCAGCACATGATCATCCCCCCACAAAGCTAAATTGGGCGGCAAACCGAGGTGCGGCGCTTGTTGTTGAACAAGCGCTCTACCAAGGAAACCTTGCGGGCGCATATCATCCAACCACCAGGGCAAACCTGCAAAATACGTATCGCTGTTAGTGAATAAACCTGTACCTGTTTGCCACTTAACCACATAGCCTTGAGGTTCAACGGGAATGATTTCTCCGAGTGACGTTACTTGCCCGGATTCACTGATTTGATAGAGGGGAAAGGCAGCTTGCCCAGCGACTGTGCGTCGCAATGCGTAGGATGACTGTCGCGCTTGACCATAGCGCAATACAGCATGACCCGCTTCTATCACTCGCCGTGACAACGTGGGCTGACTGATATTCAGACGACGTAGCAACTCACTCGCGGATACCGGTGCATTCTGTAAAAGCTGTAGCATTGAATGATTCATGAATGGATATTAGCATAGTTAAAATCCTATTGATTCAATGGTTAACGCTAATTTTTGGCATAAAAGTGAATGGATTCTCAATGAAACTTCAACCACTGCCATGTGAGCATACCCGCCAAGGTCATGAGCAATGAACCGGCAAGATGCGCACTGATCACCCCTGCTGCCCAACTCAAACGTCCATGCTCAAATAGCACAACCACTTCCGCCGAAAACGTTGAAAACGTCGTTAAACTGCCGCAAAAACCGGTGATGATCAGCAATTTCCACTCTGGCGACAGATTGGTGCTGGAGAAAAACGCAATCGCCAAACCGATGATGTAAGCCCCTAACAGATTGGCAGTGAGCGTACCCACAGCCAGATGCGGCAACAATGTGTTGAGTTTCAAGCCCAGCAACCAACGTAACCATGCGCCGAGTGCTGCGCCAATGGCGATGGCAAGAAAGGTTTTCCACATACGGCGACCTTTTCGTGATGAATCTTGGCGGTAGATTCTGCGGGGTTCGGGTTGGCGTGTCAAAGCGGGCGGTATCCGCTACAATCAGAACATACCCAAAAGACTGCAATAGCTAGACTATGAATATCCAACAACTTCAAACCGTCCTAGCCCAAGGCGAAGACAGCCAGCACCAGTTCAAACGCAACATGACTAACGTTGATGCGTTTGCGGCTGAACTCGTAGCATTTGCCAATACAGGTGGTGGACACCTCATCATTGGCGTGGAAGATAACGGCAACGTCACCGGACTCAGCCGCGAAGACATTGCTCGCCTAAACCAATTGCTATCCAATGCCGCGTCCCAACATGTACGCCCACCGCTGCACCCCACCACGCAAAACATGACCCTCGAACAAGGCATGATCATGGTAGTGAGCGTGCCAGAAGGCTTGAATAAACCCTACATGGATAACCAAGCCCGCATTTGGGTAAAGGCAGGCGCAGACAAACGCCACGTCACCGCCCGCGAAGAAATCCAGCGCATGTTTCAAGCGGGAGGCTTAGTCTATGCAGAAGAAACACTCATACCCGACAGCAGCAGCAAAGACTTACACAGCCTACTACTCGCCAACTACATTCAAAGCCGTTACGACAAAACCCTCGATGAATTAGGCTTGCCCATGCAACAAGTCATTCGCAGCCTGAAATTGGGCAAAGAGGGCGAACTAAATCTGGCAGGTTTATTATTATTTGGTAAAAACCCGCAGCAATTTCGCCCCGTATTCATGGTTAAAGCCGTCTACATCGACGGCATCAGCATTGCCAGCCAACACTACCGCGACAGCGAAGACATCGAAGGTCCTTTAATCAACCAATACGAACGCGCCCTCTCCTTCATCACCCGCAACCTGCACCGCCTGCAAGCGGGGCAAGGCGTGAACAGCCTCGGCAAACTCGAAATCCCCGAAATCGCCTTACAGGAAGTGCTAGTCAACGCGCTGATTCACCGTGATTATTTCATCTCCGCGCCCATCCGCATCTTTATGTTCACGGATCGCGTGGAAATCATCAGCCCCGGTCATTTGCCCAACCATTTGACCATTGAGCAAATCCGTTTCGGCTTATCGAATATGCGTAACCCCATCATTGCTTCGCACGCTACCCGTCAGATGCCCTACCGTGGTTTAGGCAGTGGTATTCCTCGTGCATTAGAAAGCTACGCCTTTATCCAATTTATTGACGACCGCGAAGGCAACCAATTCAAGGTGATTATGCAACGTCCCAAGCAAGATACCCCATGACTCACATCCCCCTATCCCTCTACATCCACATCCCCTGGTGCATCCGCAAATGCCCGTACTGCGACTTCAATTCCCACGCTGCCCCCAGCGGCTTACCGGAAAAAGCCTACGTGCAAGCCCTGCTCACCAACCTCACGCATGAGTTGCCGCACATCTGGGGACGCAAGCTCGAATCCATTTTCATCGGTGGTGGTACGCCCAGCCTATTCTCAGCGGAAAGTATCGACGAATTGCTGTGCGGTATTCGCGCCCTACTCCCGTTTCGCCCCAATATCGAAGTCACGCTGGAAGCCAACCCCGGCACGTTTGAACAGGAAAAATTCCGAGAATTTCGCGAAGCGGGCATTAATCGCTTATCGGTTGGCATCCAAAGTTTCAACGCCCAGCACTTGCAAGCCCTAGGGCGCGTCCACAACCGTGACGAAGCTTTACGCGCCGCCGACATTGCACGTACCGCCGGATTCGACAATTTCAACCTAGACTTAATGTTTGGCTTGCCCCAACAAACCCTAGCAGAAGCACTCGACGACTTGCAACAAGCCATTGCCCTGCAACCTACACATTTGTCGTGGTATCAACTGACGCTTGAACCCAACACCTTATTTTACCAACAACGCCCCCCGCTGCCGGACGATGATTTAGTCGCGGAAATTCAGGAGGCGGGTCAACAATTCATCAAATCGTCATGGTATACTCAGTATGAAGTTTCCGCCTACGCTAGACAGGGCTTTGAATGTCGGCACAACAGAAACTACTGGGAATTCGGTGATTACTTGGCAATCGGTGCAGGCGCACACGGGAAGATAACCCAACCCGCGCACGGCACGATTACCCGCTACCACAACCACCGTCAACCCGCCGACTACATGCAGCAAGCCATGCAGGGCAAATCACGCAGCGGCGAGCAAACGCTTACCCCAGCGGACTTAAGCTTTGAATTCATGCTGAATGCATTGCGGTTGCGGGACGGCTTTCCCTTGACGCTGTTTACCGAACGTACTGGTCTGGCAACTGAACACATCAAGGCGGGGCTGGAACAGGCATTGCAGCGCGGTTTGCTGGAATTTAACGGCGACTACATCCGCCCAACAGCGACCGGCTGGCAATTCCTGAATGTGGTTATGCAATTGTTTTTGGAGGACTAATCACCATGTCGCAGGTTCTAACTCATACCGACATCACCTGCCCCTATTGCCATTCGGACTTTGGTATTGAAATCGACCATACCGCAGGCAGTCAGGATTATTACGAAGATTGCCAAGTGTGCTGTAACCCGATTCAATTATTTATCCACCTCGATGCAGATGGCGAAATCACCCGCATCGACGTGCAGCCGGGGAACAGCTAACGATTTCAGCGAAACACATCCTGCGTAAAATTGTTATACCAACTATACGCATAGCTGGCATCAAACAAACGGTCTTGGGCAGTAGTCGTGGCGGGAGAAACCCCACCACTGCCCGGCATGTTTTCCACCAGTTTGCCATCGTCTGACAACCGATACACCCCAACCACGGAAATCGCGTAATCTTTTCCCACTAAACTGTAACAGCCGTTGGAAAATGATGGGCTTTCCAACTCCAAGCCATTCAACAGCGCATGGATAGCAGATGCACACACCTTAGCTTCGGAATTCGCCGCAAAACCGGATTTGGGCAAGGAATCCGCCATACACGCATCCCCAATTACATGCACATTGGCATGGCGAGTAGACTCAAACGTCAGCTTGTTGACCGGACACCAGCCCGTGCTATCCACCAAATCGGCATCAAACGCCAGCTTACCTGCCTTTTGCGGCGGAATCACATTCAGCACTGCACCTTGTACCCGGTCGCCGAATTGGGTAATGGCGGTTTTGGAACCCACGTCTACTTCCACCACGCCCGCCGCTTTGGCATCTCCCGACCACCATTCAATCAGGGCATTGCTGCTCTTGTAGCCGTACAGTTCTGTCCATGCTTGTTCAAACAAGGCTTGCTTGGTAAAACTGGGTTTGGGGTCGAGGATAATCACCTTGGAATTCGGCTTGTGCTGTTTCAGGTAGTAGGCAATCTGACTGGCACGCTCATACGGTGCTGGCGGGCAACGGTACGGATTGGGCGGAGCGGCAAGCACCACCGTGCCACCATTCGGCATGGCATGTAATTGGTCGCGTAATACCAGCGTTTGCGCCCCGGCTTTCCAAGCATGGGGAACGGTTTCAATCGCCGCTTCGCTGTAACCGGCAATTTGGTCGTACCGGAAATCAATCCCCGGTGACACCACGCAGCGGTCATACGGGTAGCTAGTGCCACCCTTGGTCAATACCAATTGCCCGGCGTAATCAATCCCAGTGACTTCATCAATAACGATTTTCACCCCGTGCGCTTTCAAGCCATCGTAATTGAATTGCAACGATTCCAAAGTGCGCTCACCACTCAAGACTTCGTTGCTCATGTAGCAAGTGGTGTAAATCGCATTTTTTTCGATCAGGGTGACATCCAACGTATTATCGAGGCGGCGTAAGTATTTGGCGACAGTTGCCCCGCCAGTGCCTCCACCAATCACCACCACACGCTGACCGGCTGCCCCGACAATCGCGGGGAAACCAAACGCACTCACGGCTGCTCCGGCTGCCAGCGTTTTCAGGAATGCTCTGCGGCGAATGTTGTGAGTATCCATCATGGTATCCCCTCCTAACCGATCAAGCCAAGTAACGCACCCGGATTGCTGTCTTGATTACCGAAACGGTTGATGTTTTGCCCCATAAACTGAGCAATCGACACCAGTATTTTATTGTGCGGAGTGGCGGTATAACGCAAGCTACGCCCACCACTGATGCCCGCACTCTTGCCACCGGCAATAATGAACGGCATATCTGCATGGTTATGCCAGCCTCCGTGTGCCAAATCGCTGCCCACAAAAAT
>CAYNNA010000094.1:0-11987 GCA_964398375.1 uncultured Thiothrix sp. | reverse complement strand
GTTTTTATTGAAATCCTTGATAAGCTGAACTACCCTAGCAATCTTTAGGAACTTATGGGCATTTTTCCTATCCTAACGTTTGTATGGGGATAGCCTGTTGGGCGTCTGTTTATTTAGTGTTCTTCTGATGAACCGTATCAAGTTGTAAATTTCATGAAAAAAGTATTTATTCTGGCATGGTTGCTGGCAGTGATTTCACTCATGCCTTCGTTTGCTGCTGCTGCCGTGTGGCCTAGTGAGAATGTGTGGGATGATGTGTGGGAAGAGCGTTATCACCAATGGGTACGTACTGAGTGGAAGGATGATATGTTCATGGATCCTTCCAAACCTATCTATTATAGATTTGAAAATGATTGTGCTGATGCTGTGTACGCGATGCGCCTCATCTTTGCTTTCGAGCACCGTTTGCCTTTTGTGGTCATAAATGGGGAGGGCAAACAAGTAGGCAATACGATGACGCAATGGGATCATTTAGCTCCTGAACGGCGTGTGCGAGCATTCATGGACTATATCGCTGATACAACCAGTACGCGAACTCTCCGTAATAATACTTACCCTATTGCTTTGCACGATATTAAGCCAGGTGATATTTACGTTGCTCCGGGCGTGCATTCTTACCTGATTGTGAATGTTACTGATGCGGGTATTGCTGAGGTAATGGCTTCTACTACTCCGAAGCAAGCGCGTTACTTACTTTATACACCGTCGTTTCCATTTTATGTGCCAGAGGATAAGGCAATGGGCGATGGCTATCGGCGCTTTAAGCAGCCGCAAAATATTATGAGACCTGCGAGCCAGCAACCTGGTTACAGTGAAGAGCAATTTCGTCTGGCAGAAGAGGTTGCTTATGATTATGTGAAATACACAGATGTCATTGCTGGCAAGTTGGCAAAACGCCCGGAAACGTCGGATGAAAAAACCCAGCGTTTGCTACTGGCCTTGTGTATGTACGCTAATGACCGTGCGGTTTATGTCTATGATGCGTTGTGGTATTTGCAGAAAATCCGGGGTGAGGGGCGTCGCTGTATGAATGCCCGTGAGTATGATGACCATTCAACACCGGGGCGTGATAAGCGTTTGGTCTTATTCTTTGGCTCCATCCGTCATCATTTGGATCGGGTAGGGCGTTTTGACCCACGTTCACAACCAGCCCGTTGGGCGAAAGCGGTGTTTGCTAATGATCAACCACCACCGCAAGAGCTGAAAAGTCTTAATGATTTTTGCATGGTACAGATGACATTGGGTGAGGAATACTACATGACGCTGCGTGAACTGCGTCAGAATGTGGAGGCTGGTTCATTGGTTTCCGATCCACATGCGCCATTGCCATTCCGCTGGGGCGTAGTTAAGGAACCATACCGTGCAGATTGCCCTACTTATTAAGGTGGGGTGTTCTTTTGTCGGGATAGACTGGCACTCTGTCTATCTATGGTATAAAAACAATGAAAATAATTAGTCGTTTTGATGAGTCTATTTATTGGGGATTTTTAGATCAGGAGTGGGGTAAATGAGTAGTGTTTTTGCTATACCGCGCTTGTCGACGTGGGGTTTCCCTGTCATTTTGACGGGGGCAGTGTTGTTGGTTAGCTTGGCGGGGTGTTCAACGCAGCAGGCTGCGGAGTCTGCTGATGTTAAACGTTCGGCAGCCGTGCGTAGTAATGTGGCAACGCCTGAGCGTTTGTCTTATGCGGCTTTGGATCGTTTGCGGCATCGTGTGGTGTATGATGGGCGTTATATTCCCATTAGTTATCCAAATGGTGATGTGCCTTCGAATATTGGAGTCTGTACGGATACAGTTATCCGTTCGTATCGCAAGCTGGGGATAGATTTGCAACGTTTGGTGCATGAGGATATGAGCCGTAATTTCCATGCTTATCCCAATCTTGCCAAGTGGGGGTTGTCGCGCCCGGATCCCAATATTGATCACCGCCGTGTGCATAATCTGAAAGCCTTTTTCACCCGTCATGGCGCACGCTTGCCAGTTACGGGTAATCCAGCCGATTATCGCCCCGGTGATTTGGTTACGTGGAGTCTTGGTGGGGATCAGGAACACATCGGTATTGTGGTTAACCGTAAGTCTAGCGCTGATCCAAACCGTCATTTGATTGTGCACAATATTGATTCCGGCGATAAGATAGAAGATGTGCTTTTCCAAATGCCAATTACGGGTCATTATCGTTATTTTCCCGGTAACGGTGGGTTAAAATACGTGTCTGCGAACTAGGCTTACTCATCTGTTCAGCGATTTTATCAGGAAGCCCCCATGCCTTGGGGGCTTTTTTGTGGGTAAGTGCTTAATCAACGCTTCACTTTTTCTGAAATTAACGTAGAATTGCGCGTTTACTTCGGGCAGCCTCGGTTGCTTCGTATTAACTGAATTTGGTAAGGTCTTCACATGGTCAATATTCGTCTGGCAAGAGGTGGTGCGAAAAAGCATCCATTTTACCACATCGTCGTTAGCGACAAGCGTAAGCCGCGTGACAGTGGTTACATTGAGCGCATCGGTTATTTCAATCCGGTGGCACGTGGTCAAGAAGTCCGTCTGCACATTGAGCAGGATCGGGTGGCTTACTGGGTCGCATGTGGCGCACAGCCCACTGAACGGGTAGCTAAACTGCTGAAAGAATCCACAGAAACAGTGGCGGCGTAAGCAGTTATGTCCCAGCCGGACATGGTGACACTCGGCAAAATTTCTGCTGCGTTTGGCATTAAAGGTTGGGTCAAAGTGTTTTCTCATACCCATCAACTCGACGGAATTCTGGGATATACCCCTTGGTTTCTGAAAGTGGCAGGTGAGTGGCAGCCTTGTAAATTGCTCAATGGGCAAATTCAAGGTAAAGGTATTGTCGCTCAACTGGATGGGGTTGTAGACCGTACTCAAGCTGAAAAGCTTGTAGGTTGTGAGATCGGTGTACCACGTAGCCGCTTACATCCATTGGATACAGATGAATACTACTGGGCTGATTTAATCGGAATGGAAGTTGTCACTGTTAATGGCGTATTGCTAGGAACGGTGGATCATTTGTTTGAAACAGGTGCGAATGATGTGCTGGTTGTACAAGGTGAGCGGGAACGCTTATTGCCTTGGGTACTGGGGACTTTTATTCAATCGGTTTCTTTGGATGAAAAACGCATTGTGGTGGATTGGGATCCAGACTTTTAATGCCTATCCGGTTTGATGTCATCACTTTATTTCCTGAACTGGTTGATGCGGTGACTAGTAGCGGCGTAACAGGTCGGGCAGCAGAGCGTGGCATTATTTCGCTGAAACAGTGGAATCCGCGTGATTATGCGACCGATGTGCACCGCACGGTGGATGACCGTCCTTATGGCGGTGGCCCTGGCATGGTGATGAAGGGGGATTGTCTATTAAAGGCAATTCGTGATGCGCGTCAAGTCAATCCGGGTAAAGTGATTTACCTGAGTCCTCAGGGGGTCACGCTTAACCAATCCTTGGTTAATGAGCTGGCAACAGAGCAGGGTTTGATTCTGCTATGCGGACGTTATGAAGGTATTGATGAGCGTGTCATTACCTTGGAAGTGGATATGGAATGTTCAATTGGTGACTATGTGCTGAGCGGCGGTGAGCTAGGAGCTATGGTGCTGATTGATGCAGTGACTCGCTTGTTGCCGGGTACATTGGGGCATAATGAGTCGGCAGCACAGGATTCGTTTTTTGATGGGTTACTGGATTGCCCGCACTATACCCGCCCGGAAGAACTGGAAGGGTTGGCATTACCCGCTGTACTGAAAAGCGGCAATCATGCTGATATTGCCCGTTGGCGCAAAAAGCAAGCGCTGGGAAAAACATGGCGACGCAGGCCGGAATTGTTACAGGCACGACAGTTGACCGACAGTGAGCGTGTGTTGCTGAACGAGTATATAAACGAGTTTGAAAGCAGTGAAGAACTGCATTAGAGGATTGTCATGAACACGATTATTCAACAACTTGAACAAGAGCAAATGACTAAGGTAATCCCGGATTTTAGCCCCGGCGATACCGTTATTGTTAGTGTGCGCGTTAAGGAAGGCGACAAAGAACGCATCCAGGCTTATGAGGGTGTGGTGATTGCGAAGAAAAATCGTGGTCTGAACTCTGCATTCACGGTGCGTAAAATGTCTTACGGTGAAGGCGTTGAGCGCGTATTCCAAACATACAGTAACAGCATTGCTGGTATCGTTGTAAAACGTAAAGGTGATGTACGCCGTGCGAAGCTGTACTACCTACGTGGTCTGACCGGTAAATCTGCGCGTATCAAAGAAAAGCTCTAAGCTACGTGTTGAAATGTCGATCGGTGAGCCGACAGTACTGGATACAGTCTGTCGGCTTTGCTGCATCTGCATTATTTGACCGTTAATGTTATTGATAGGTCGTTTCGTCGCTGAAAACTGTACATCATCACTGCCTGAGCCTACTATCGGCTGTGAATAATATTTTATAAAACAAATGCGCTATAGTAGGTGGGGGCTTTTGTGGCCGATTTTGTTGATTTCGCATCCCATGCTGTCATTTTAGGCGGGTTGCTTGTCGCTGGCATAGTTGCCGCTTTGGTGTGGTGGTGGTTTGTTATGCGTCGTCAGTCCAGCCGTCAATTGCATTTGGCTCAGCAGAATATGCTGGTGTCTTCTCTTTCTGATGTGCAAGAGTCCGCCGTATTGGTGGATAATAATGGCGTGGTGGATTTCGTTAATCCTGCGGCTGAAAGAATCTTAAATTACAAGCTCCGTAGTGCACGCGGCAAACATTACGGTGAACTGTTTACCTTGGTTGATCCTTTGACACGCAATCCGGTCAGTTGGCTGGATACGGCGAAAGCTAATGATCGCCCCTTATTGCGTTACGCCTTGCTCAATACCACTCATCTGAATGATATACAAGTTACTTACACAGTACAGCCAGTATTGTTTGAGGGTAATGATAAACCTTGTTATATGCTGCTACTCCGTGACCAGACGGAGCTGCATGCGATGCAATTGCGTCTGGATCACGTGGAAACGCATGATCAGCAAACCTTGTTACTGAACCGTAAAAGCTTTGAATTACGTTTGAAGGTGGCGATTGATCAAGTACGTCAGCACGGGGTTAAGCATTCATTCTGCCTGATTTCAATGGATCAGTTCAAACTGGTCAATGATGCGATGGGACATACAGCCGGGGATGCGTTGATTGAGCGTATTTCACGGATGTTAAAAGAAGAAATTGATGCGCGGCGTGATGTGTTGGCGCGTTTGGGCGGGGATGAGTTCGGAATTTTATTTCAGGAAATCGAGCCTTCTGTGGCGATTCGGGCAGCGGAACAGATTCGTATCAAACTAGAACAATACGATTTTGATTGGAATAAGATGCGCCAGAAGGTCACGGCGAGCATTGCATTTGTACCGCTTTATAAAGGCTTGAAAACTCCTAATCGTATTTTGGCGGAAGCCGATGCCGCTTGCCGGGTGGCGAAAGCCAAAGGCGGCAACCGCATTCATATTTTCAAACCAAACGATCAGGAAGTGACCAAACACCGTGGCAATATGGTGTGGCTGGGGCGGCTAAAAAAGGCGATTGATGCCAGTAATTTCAAGCTGGTGGCACAGCCGATTCACCCATTGAATCCGGTGGGTTTTAATAAGCCGTTTTGCCATTATGAAGTGCTGATCCGTTTGTATGATGAAAGTAATCAACCGGTATCACCGGATGAATTCATTCCAGCGGCTGAATATTATTCGATGATGCCACGTTTGGATCGTTGGGTGGTACGCAAATTATTGCAAACTTTACGTGAGGTGACTCAGAAAGTACCACGTCCGGTATTTGCGGTGAACCTTTCCGGGCAGAGTTTGGATGAGCCAGATTTTCTCAATTTTGTGCTGGAAGAAATTCAGACCGCAGGCATTAGTCCGGCGATGTTGTGCTTTGAAATTACGGAGCGCGTCGCTATTCATAACCTTGAGTTGGCGCAACATTTTATTCAAACTTTGAAGAATTTAGGGTGCAGTTTTTCGTTGGATGATTTCGGGACCGGGGTGAGTTCGTTCGGGTATTTAAAATCCTTGCCGGTGGATTACCTGAAGATTGATGGCAGTTTTATTAAGGACATTACTAACGATGATGTTGCCCACGCGATGGTGCAGTCCGTGAATCAGGTCGGGCACTTGATGGGCTTGCGGGTGATTGCGGAGTACGTCGAAAATGAGCGTGTCATTCAGATATTGCGCGAGATTGGTGTAGACTACGGGCAAGGTTACGGCATTTCCAAACCCATTCCTTTGGAAGAAGCTGTGCGCAATCACATGAGCTAAGGTTAACAAATACGCATGAAAATTCACATTTTGGGCATTTGCGGGACATTTATGGGCGGCATTGCCTTATTGGCACGCGCACAAGGGCATGACGTGACGGGGGCGGATACCAATGTTTATCCGCCGATGAGTACGATGCTGGCAGCGCAGGGCGTTGATATTCTGCAAGGCTATCACGCGCGGGATTTTCCTGCTGATGCCGATGCGATTGTGGTGGGGAATGTGATGCGGCGTGGTGTGGAGGTGGTGGAGCATATGTTGGATCACCATTTGCCGTACACCTCTGGTCCGCAATGGTTGGGTGAAAATATCTTGCGGGAACGTTGGGTGTTGGCGGTTGCGGGTACGCACGGGAAAACCACGACGGCGAGTATGCTGACATGGATTCTGGAATACGCGGGCTTGAAACCGGGATTTCTCATCGGTGGTGTGCCGCAAAATTTCGGCGTGTCGGCTCGCTTGGGTGATTCGCCGTTTTTTGTGGTGGAAGCGGACGAATATGACACCGCGTTTTTCGATAAGCGTTCTAAGTTCGTGCATTACCACCCGCGTACTGTGATTCTGAATAATCTGGAATACGATCATGCCGATATTTTCCCTGATGTGCAGGCGATTAAAACCCAATTTCACCATTTAATGCGCACCGTGCCGGGCAATGGTTTGGCGGTGGTGAATGCGCAGGATGTGAATCTCGGCGACACGCTGGCAATGGGGTGCTGGACTCCCGTGGAAACGTTTGCGGATGGGGATTGGCGTGCGGGTTATATACGAGCGGATGGCAGCGAATTCCGGGTATTTTTCCAAGGCGTGGAACAAGGCGTGGTGCGTTGGGAGTTGCTGGGCGAACACAATGTGAATAATGCGCTGGCAGCGATTGCGGCTGCGCGTCATGCTGGGGTTCCGGCAGAACATGCGATTGCGGGTTTGGCTGAATTCCAGGGCGTGAAGCGGCGGATGCAAGTGCGCGGTACGGTACGCGGGGTGACGGTTTACGACGATTTCGCGCATCACCCGACGGCGATTACCACGACGTTGGCGGGGTTGCGGGCAAGGGTGGGTAATGCGCGGATTATTGCGTTGCTGGAACCGCGTTCTAATACCATGCGCATGGGAACGCATGGGGCGGCGGTGGCGGCGGCTTTGCAAGTGGCAGATTATGCGTTTATTTATCAGTTGCCGGAATGGGATGATATTGATGCCTTAGTCGCTGCCGTGGCGCAATTAGCGCAGGCGGGAGACCATGTTCTGGTTATGAGTAATGGCGGCTTTGGTGGGATTCATGACAAGCTGTTAGCCCGATTGGCGAATTGAGATGTTAGGTCTTTGAAAACCATTACCTTGATTATGACAGGCGCATCGGGTGCGCAATACGGCTTACGCTTGTTGGAGTTTTTGCTGCAACACGGGCATCGGGTGTATTTACTGTTATCACGCCCCGCGCAAGTGGTGGTAAACATGGAAACCGAACACCGTTTACCGGGACGTGCCAGCGAGATTCAAGCATATTTCAGCGCATTGTATGGCGCAGCGCCGGGGCAATTGCATGTGTTTGAGCGCGAGCAATGGGCTGCACCGATTGCCAGTGGCAGCGGGGTGGCGGATGCGACGGTGGTTTGCCCATGCACCACGGGTACGCTTTCCGCCATTGCCTGTGGTAGCAGCCGTAATTTGATTGAACGTGCGGCGGATGTGTGTTTGAAAGAGCGCAAAAAACTGATTTTAGTGGTGCGCGAAACCCCGTTTTCTGAGATTCATCTGGAAAACATGCTGAAACTGGCGCGGATGGGGGTTATTATCATGCCCGCCAATCCGGGTTTTTATCAACGCCCGACATCCGTGCAGGAACTGGTTGATTTCATGGTGGCGCGGGTACTGGATCATTTGGGTATTGATCATGCGTTGTTACCCCGTTGGGGCGATGCATCGGTGGAATAGCCCGATTTTTTATTGTTATACACAGGAGCGATGCGATGGCAACTATGGAAATGACCGCGCAGGATTTTGAAGACACCATCACGACCAATGACATTGTGATCATTGATTTCTGGGCACCTTGGTGCGGACCATGCCGGTCTTTTGCCCCCATTTTTGAGAAAGTGTCTGACAATCATGCTGACATCGTGTTTGCGAAAGTGAATACCGAGGAAGAGCAAGAGTTGGCTGGGCATTTCCAGATTCGTTCCATTCCGACGTTGATGATTTTCCGTGAACAGGTGATCTTGTTTGCAGAAGCAGGAATGTTGAGCGAGCCGCAACTGGAGCAAGTGATTGCTAAGGTTCGCGAGCTGGATATGGCGAAAGTTCATGCGGATATTGCGACGCAGCAACAGCAGTAAGTATTATGAGGTAGAGACGCAACATAGAGTGTCTCTACCTTCTTTTGTGAATCAAAATCCCCACAGTGCAAAAAAGCTAACAAATCCAATAGCTAAAATGCTGTAAAACTCAATAGCACGACCCCGACCGATAGGTGTTAACGCTGGGCGCATCCCGGTAGGTGTTTCCACAAAGCGCGTATTGTCCAAATCGTCGAGTAACAAATGCAGCAAGTAACTGGCACTGGATGCTAAAAACGCCGGAAGTGCCGCCGCTGCTCCCACTGTCAGATAAGCAACCCACGCGACCCCCAAAGAGAGACAGACCGCTGCAATCGCAGAATGTGTATGCCCGCCCCGTTTCATAATTTGGCTCAACACCTCCCAAAAGCGTGACACCATGAACAAAGCGATAGGTATTGCCAGCAATAAGTCAGTCGGGCGGTAAACAAACTGAATGCTAGGTACGATGATGGCAGCTAAGCGACTCAGGTATTGCACCACTTTGAAACCGCTGGATTGTGTATCATCAATATCGGGCAGTAAACCGCCGACGTAACCGCTTAATGCGGTGATGCCGATAATTTCCCACCCCAGTTGTGGCGCGATGATGGAAGTGACCGCAGCGATACCGATGCCGGTTGCTACTGCTGCTAAATGGTGTGTGCTGTTATCAGCCATGTTGCTGCCCCTGTTAATCGAATCATTGCTTTTTTGACTTGAGTTTCACCCCATCCCCATGAAATGAAACTGTCTATTTGCTTAGAAAGATTGGGCCGGAGAAGTTCCGGCCATCCTTAAATCCCCGTTGTTATTGGTCATGTGCGCTCAGCGGGGAACTGGTGCACCCTCCTCTCCTAGCGGTTGAATTCTGATGTGATGGCGTGAAGCCGCGTAAAAAGAGGGGGGACATCGGCTCCCCCCATTCGGGCTTTTGCGTCGGTTAGACAATGTATTTTTTATGATAAGTTTGGCTAATCCTATAACAGCTAAGCTGAATGGGAGATAAATGCGCAATAACAAAAGGGCTGCAAGGGTTTTTCAATAGCTGCTACAATCCCCCCATGTCAGGAAATACTTTTGGAAAACTATTTTCCGTGACCTCCTTCGGCGAGAGTCACGGCCCCGCAATCGGTTGCATCGTGGATGGCTGCCCGCCCGGACTCGCCCTCACCGAAGCCGATATTCAAATTGACCTTGATCGGCGCAAGCCGGGGCAAAGTCGCCACACCACCCAGCGGCGCGAAGCCGATGAGGTGCAAATCCTATCGGGTGTCTTCGAAGGTAAAACCACGGGGACGACGATTGCGCTGCTCATTCACAACACGGATCAGCGTTCTAAGGATTACGGCGACATCATGGATCGCTTCCGCCCCGGTCACGCTGATTACACGTATTACAAAAAATACGGCTTCCGCGATTACCGTGGGGGAGGGCGTTCGTCTGCCCGCGAAACGGCGATGCGTGTCGCGGCGGGGTCGATTGCCAAGAAGTGGTTGCTGGAACGTTATGGCGTGGTGATTCGCGGCTATTTGTCGCAATTGGGGCCAATCGTTGCAGAAACCTTAGACTGGGACGAAATCGCCAATAATCCCTTCTTCTGCCCGGATGCCAGCAAAGTGCAGCCGATGGAAGATTACATGGATGCGTTGCGTAAAGAGGGTAATTCCGTCGGTGCGAAAATCACCACGGTAGCCTCCAATGTACCACCCGGCTGGGGCGAACCGATTTTCGACCGGCTGGATGCGGATATTGCGCACGCGATGATGTCGATCAATGCGGCAAAGGGCGTGGAAATTGGTGCGGGTTTCGCTTGTGTGGCGCAAAAAGGCACGGAACACCGCGATGAAATTACCCTGCAAGGCTTCCTCAGCAATCATTCCGGGGGCATATTGGGTGGCATTTCGTCGGGGCAAGAAATCATTGTGCATACTGCGTTCAAACCGACTTCGAGTATGCGTTTACCGGGGCGTACTGTGAATCTGGATGGTGAGGCGGTGGAAGTTATTACCAAAGGTCGGCATGACCCGTGCGTGGGAATTCGTGCTACGCCGATTTGCGAGGCGATGTTGGCGATTACGTTGATGGATCATGCGTTGCGGCATCGCGGGCAGAATGCGGATGTGGTGACGGATTTGCCGGATATTCCGGGTTCTGTCGATGGCAGCCCTTAAACTTAAAACCGTTGATGATTTACTGCTTGCCAGTCAGCAGGGTGAGCGTATTGAATTAATCAACGGTGAAATCGTCAAACGCCCAATGGCACGATCTGATCATGCCTTGGCGCAGGCGGGTTTGTCGGGGCAGTTTCTACCGCTGTGGCGTAAGGGCAGGGACGGTGGGTGGTGGATTATGAGCGAAATCAGTGTGCGCTATAACGAGCACCATTGCCCTGCTCATGACTTGGCTGGTTGGCGTAAAGAGCGTGTACCTCACCGTCCCACTGGAATGATGGAAATTCTCCCGGACTGGGTATGTGAAATCACCTCGCCGGGGCATGAACGTAAAGATACTTTTACCCAGTTGTTACGCTTACAAGCCTATCAAGTACCTCATTATTGGCTGATTTCCCCGGAAGACAAAACCCTGATTGCGTATGAACTGGATAATGGGCGTTATCGTGTGGCATTTTCGGTGGAATGCCATGATGTTGCCGCTTGCAGCCAGCTCATAATACCGCCGTTTACGGAGCAGGTGCTGGATTTTGGGTATGTGTTTGGGGATGAATGACCGTGGATTTAAGTAGGGGGTAGCGTTTAAATGGTTGGAAAATGGCAGGTCATCTATATATAATAATTTCATTGTATATAGGAGGATTCCCATGCAAGCCGGACTCGCTGAAATCCAGAAAAATATCGCCATCCTCACCACGCTCACCGAGCCGTTGCAGATCGTGGACAAACGCCGCAAGCAAATCATTGCCACCGTTTACCCGCGCCTTGCCACTCACAATGCCCAACGGCTGGCTGGCAAATACCGCACTCGTATCCCCGTCAGCTTACACGCAGTCGTATTTGAAGAAGCCCGCGAAGCCGCCTTGTTAGCTGCGATGGGAGAAAAGTATGGCATTGCTCATTGATACCAACATTATTATTCGCTACCTCGCTGGCGACCACGTAGCGTTTCTGGCGAAATCCACCGAACTGTTTGAGCAGGTTGAACGCGGCGAACAAAACATCATCATCCTCGATAGCGTGGTGATGGAGGCATTTTTTGTCTTGACCAAGTTCTACCAACTGCCGAAAGCCGAAGTGATCGACGACCTCAAAACCATCCTCGCCTTTGCAGGGGTTATCAATGATGACAAGTTCCAGATCATTGAAACGTTGAACAGCGATTCAGAGCCTAGCCCTTTGATTCACGGATCAATGAGTTAAAGGCATT
>CAYNNA010000093.1:0-12108 GCA_964398375.1 uncultured Thiothrix sp. | reverse complement strand
TAAGGCATCATTTTATGCCTTATTTGATGTTGTTAACAAGTTCTGTGCAACATTAACCAGCCAGCCCATTAATTTTGGGTCAGCCACGCCAAGTCCGACAGCCATAATCAGTGGGTGACATTATTTCCAACCCACCTTATCCATAATCATCACCGCCTGCGCATTGTGCTTGCCGAGGTTAGCCAAGTTCAGCGCATCGCTTTTGAACGCGCCCCAGCTTTGCAGTTCTGGGCTGGCAGCAATGCCGCGTTTGGCGGGGTATTCGCCGTTGGTGTTGGAATACCAGCGTTGCGCATCATCCAGCGCCATGTATTCCAGCAATTTGATGGCGTTTTCTTTGTTTTTGGCGGATTTGGTCACGCCCGCACCACTGATATTGATGTGCGTGCCACGATCACGCTGGTTGGGGAAAAACACTTTCACTTTGCTGGCAGCGGCTTTCTGCGCGGCATCGCCACCGTACAACATTTGCGCGTAGTAATACGTGTTGGCAATCGCGACATCGCACTGACCCGCCGCCACCGCTTTGATTTGGTCACGGTCGCCGCCACTGGGTGGTTTTGCCAGATTGGCTACCAAGCCTTGCGCCCATTGTTCCGCTTGCGCCACACCTTTGGCAGCAATCATTGAGGCTAATAAGGATTGGTTGTAAATGTTGCTGGAAGAACGCACACACACCCGCCCCTTCCATTTCGGATCAGCCAAATCTTCGTAGGTGGAAAGCTCGTTCGCCTGTACCTTCGCAGGATTGTAGAAAATCACCCGTGCGCGATAGGTCAGCCCAAACCATTGATTGCCGGGGTCACGCAAATGCGCCGGAATCGCTTGATTCAGCTTGGCGGATTGAATCGGCTGCAACGTACCCGCTTCCACCGCTCGGTGTAAACGCCCTGCATCGGCGGTAATCAGCACGTCAGCGGGGGAATTCGCGCCTTCACGTTTCAGCCGTTCCAGCAGCGGGTCATCATCGCCGGTGATTAGGTTAACTTCGATGCCATTGTCTTTGCCGAATGCATCCAACAGTGGTTTGATCAACTGTTCTTCACGAGTGGAATACACATTCACTTCGTTGGCAAGAACGTTGGCACTGCACAATAGCAGTAAACAAGCAGTTACTTGTTTCAACATTAAAATACTCCTTTACGTATCCGCCCAACGGCGAACCAAGTTGTGGTAAATCCCAGTGAGTTTGACGGTTTGCGGATGCCCCACGCCGAGTTCCAGCGTCAATTCCTGAATGCTTTGGTCGAGGTCGTAGAGCAGGGTGCGTTGCCCGTCATCGCGGATCATGCTTTGCATCCAAAAGAAGGAGGCGATACGTGCGCCGCGTGTGACCGGGCGGACTTGATGCAAGCTAGTGGAGGGGTACAGCACCATGTCACCTGCGGCGAGTTTGACTTCTTGTGCGCCGAAGTTATCTTCGATCACTAACTCGCCGCCTTCGTACTCTTCCGGTTCGGCGAAAAACAGGGTGGCGGAAACGTCGGTGCGTACTCTCACAATCGTTCCCGGCACGTAGCGGATGGCATTATCAACATGCACACCAAAATTACCACCGCCCTCGTAGCGGTTGAACATCGGTGGGTAGATTTTCAATGGCAAAGCAGCGGAGATAAATTGTGCATTGTTGACCAGCGCATCAAGGATGACATCACCGAGTTGCTGTGCCAGAGGCGAAGTCTGCGCCAATTGCAGGTTGTTTTTGGCGGTAGCGGCTTGTTGACCTGCCGTTACTTTGCCATCGACCCACTCTGCTGCATCCAGTTGGGCGCGGCAGTGGACAACTTGTTGTTTAGTCAGGACATTGGGTATACACAGTAGCATTGCCTATGCTCCTAAAGTTATATTACCCCCTAAAAAACCCAACCCCGCGACTCATGAAGGCGAGGTGGGCAACTAGGACTCAAACGGTCAGATTAGAAGTCATAAGTCATGCTAACAGCAGTAGAACGTCCCGGACTAACAGTGACAAAGTACGGTTGGGTATGGTAGATACTCTCGTAGTTGGTTTCATCCAGTGCGTTTTTGACATTCAGTTGCAGCCCCAGCTTTTTATTGACTTTGTATTCGGTCATCAGATCAAGCTGGTTGGATTCCGGGACTTCGATCGGCTTACCTGCATGTGGTGTACCCGCTGGCGCGGTTTGTGCCGCAAATGCACCGGGGCTGAATTTGCCCTTATGCACCACCGTACCGCCTACCGCCAATTGAGGCGTTGCCTGATATTTCACTTGTACCGACGCGGTTTGCTCCGGGGTGTTGGCTAGTTTGCGCCCGATGTTGCTGGCTACTGCCGATTGCTTGACTTCACCGTCCATTAGGGTCACACCGCCGGATATGCTCAATTGCGGGGTGAGGTTGCCGCTGGCTCCAAATTCCACACCCTGCACCTCTAGTGTGCCAGTTTGGCTGGCAGCATTAGCTGCATTGACTTCGATCTTGTTTTTCTTCTCGGTCTGGAATACGGCAGCCGTTAAACCAACTGCCCCATCAGCAACATCCCATTTTGTTCCCAGTTCGACAGTGCGGTTCTCTTCTGGTTTAAAAGCGGCAGTCGCTGGGTTAATTCCACCAAACAACACACTGCCTACTGCATCGGTCATTTCCCCTGGGACATTGCTGGATGTACCCACAGAGGCATACACTCGCCCATTATCGTTTAATTTATAAACCACTCCGGCACTGCCATTGAGTTTGTCGGTCTTTTTCTTAGCATCGTTAGCGCTTGGGGCATTGACATTGATCCGACGGTCAATCTCAATGCTGTCATAACGCAATCCAGCGGATATTTCCCACTGATCACCGATCTTAGCCGTATCCATGACGTAAAGTGCGTTAGTATCCACGTTCAGTTTATTTTTAATATCTCGCCCGGTTGGCAACGGTACCGCAACGTTATTATTGGGGTTGAGTACATTTAAGAAGGTGCTTGTCCCCGTAGCGACGTTGTTGCTGCTACCGTTAGTGTAACTGTAAGGCTGGTTGGTCACTTCTTCTTTACTGAACTCAATACCGGCAGCCAACTGATGTTCGGTATCGCCCACATGGAATTCACGATTGAGTTGGGTATTGCTAGTCAGTACTTTGTTATTGAAATCGGAGGAGCGGATGTCACTGCGCATGACAGACCCTGAACCCAGTGGTGCAGCGCAAGTACCAGCATTTGCCGCAGTCACTGGGTTGCAAACGTTACCGACAGTAGTGCTAATGCCCTGTAAACGAGCCGCGACGTAATCATTGCCAGTTTCACCAAAGCGAGTGCGGTGCGATAAGGACGTATTTGGATTGATCTGCACGTCAGCACCCAGCGTTAGTACGTCCGCCTGTGTTTCTTGGAAATCACGGTTGGTGAATCCATAGAAGTTGCTGCGATCAACCGCAGCCGGAGCATTTTTGTTATAGTCCCATGGGATGCCCCGATCAGGCATTCCGTCAGTGCGCAAGTGGTAGTAGTCCGCCACCAGCGTGGTTTTGTCACCGACGGGCATTTCTGCTGCGACGGCTAAACCATAACGTTGATCCTCAACATGATTACGTCCTGGCACATCACCATCCTGTACCATTGCATTGGTACGCAACTTTAGTCCGCTTTTGCCTACACGATTGAGGTCAACGGTGGCACGGTTCTCGTCGCCTGCGGTAACGGTGGCTTTGGTGAAATGTTCATCCTGTGGTTTTTTGCTGATGATATTGACTGTTCCGCCTGTGGTGCCGCGTCCGGCAGTCGTGGAGTTTGCGCCTTTGGTGATTTCCACTTGTTCGGTGGCAAACAATTCGCGGTTGAGTTGCCCGATGTCGCGGATACCGTCCGTGAACATATCGCCGCGCACTTCAAACCCACGGATCGAGAAGCGATCGCCCAATGCGCCATCACCGCCTTCTCCAACGCCCAAGGTCACGCCCGGTTGGGTGCGCATCAGATCTTTGAGAGCGGAAACGCCTGCATCCTGCATTTGTTCTTTGCCGACCACGGTGATGGTTTTAGGGGTGTCTTTCAATGGGGTCGTTAACTTAGTGTTAGCAGAACGCTCGGCTTTGTAGGGGGCTTGAGGGTTGGCGTAAGGGTTGCTGCCGGGTTCAGCTTTCTGCCCTTGAGTGGTGACGCCTGGTAATTGGGTAACATTTGTCGTGTTTTTATCGTCGGCGGCTTGTGCGCTGGTGGCGATAGCCGCCGCCATCACGAATGCAGCAGAGGCTACAGCAATGTTGGGTTGTTCGGCACGGCGAACCGCGCATCGGATCAATACGGGCTTCTTTTGATAGTTCACGGAAGACTCCTAACAAGGGCTTAAAGGGGATTCAGGCATCCGTGGCTATCATGGCTATACGATGCTTATTGGGTTGAGAATGATAATCGTTATTTTAATAATGTCAACGGTTTGTGTGGTAAAAATACGAATTCACGAGATTAAAAGTCGTAGGTGAGGCTGACATTGGTGGTGCGACCCGGTGCCACGTAATTTGGTGTTGGCGGATTTGTCGACTTTGTACGGCGCTTCCGGGTCAGCGTTCGGGTTGGAACCGGGCGCGGCTTGCGTTGCTTCGGCGGTCACGCCTTCGAGTTGGGTAGCGTCCGCTTTTGCATCTTTGGTTTTTTTGGTGTCGTCAGCCGCTTGGCTAGGAATGGCAACCGTTGCCATCAGAACAAATGCAGCCGAAGCGAGCGCAACAGCGGGGGATTCAGCACGGTTAACGCTGCTACGGATAGCAAGGGGTTTTTTCTGACAGCTCACGGGATACTCCTGATAAAAATGTTACTGGAAGAAGCATCCGTGGCTGTCAGGTTAGTGGCTATGCGATGCGTACTCTGTGGGGCAAACACGATAATCATTCTATTTTCACCGTCAAGTGTTTTGTGGTAAAAATGCGAATAATTTTTATTTGAGCAACAAAACATGCCACTTGAACCTTATTTAACGCAAATACCACCTGAAATTGCAGCAGTCAGTGATTACGAGGCGTTTGCGCGTGCGCGGCTGGATGACAATGCATGGGCGTATTTGCACAGTGGCGCTGCGGATGAAATCACCCTTCGTCACAATCGCTTGGCATTCGATACGTGCGGTTTGCGGAATCGGGCATTGGTGGATGTGCGCGGTGGGCATACGCGCTTGGAACTGTTTGGGCAAACCTTGCAGCACCCGATACTGCTTGCGCCTGTGGCTTACCAACGTTTGTTTCACCCGGAAGGGGAGTTGGCTTCTGTGCGTGCGGCAGCGGCGATGGATGCGGCAATGGTGGTGAGTACCTTGGCAAGCCATACGATTGAAGACATTGCGCGTCAGGCACACACGCCGTTGTGGTTTCAGCTTTATTTTCAAGCAGATCGGGAATTTATCTTGCGGTTGGTGCAGCGGGCGGAAGTAGCGGGTTATCAGGCATTGGTGGTCACGGTGGATGCGTCGCTTGCTGGGGTGCGTAACCGGGAACAACGCGCTGGTTTCCACTTGCCTGCGGGGATTGGTGCGGTGAATTTGCAGGGAATGCAACAGCCAAACATCGCCTTGGCACAAGGGCAAAGTCAGGTGTTTGACGGTTTGATGGCTCATGCCCCGACTTGGCGCGATATTGAACGCTTGCGTCAACTGACGGATTTACCCTTGCTGCTAAAGGGGATTACGCACCCAGAGGATGCCCAACTGGCGTTGTCACTGGGCGTAGACGGTTTGATCGTGTCGAATCACGGCGGGCGCACCTTGGATACTGTGCCAGCCGCGCTGCATCTGTTGCCAGCGATTGCTGAGGTGGTGCAGGGGCAAATTCCCTTGCTATTGGATGGGGGAATTCGGCGCGGCACGGATATTATCAAGGCGTTGGCATTGGGAGCCAGTGCGGTGCTGATCGGTCGCCCCATGATTTACGGTTTAGCAACGGCGGGGGCGCTGGGCGTGGCGCATGTATTGCGCGTGTTGTGGGAGGAATTGGAGGTGGCGATGGCATTGACAGGTTGCCGTACTTTGACCGACATTCAGCAGCGCACGGTATTAACTGATATTAACACTTGAAAATGTAAATAGTAACAATTACCATCTTGCGCAGATTTACTTGACACCAATAGCCATCCGCCCCAACAGCCACGGTAGCCAAGGTTCAGTAAAACCCTGCGCTTAACTTTACGAGGTTTTACTAACACAATGGAATTTCTCAAACTGTATCTGGATCACATGGTGCTTGGCACGTTGGGCTTTATGAGCTTTATTATGCTGGCGTTCGCGGTGGAGCGTTATATTTATTTCTGGCGCATTAAACTAGCGGATTTCAAGCACATTGAATTGCTCAAAGTCGCTCTGACCCGCAACCTCACCACCATTTCCAGCGTTGGTTCCAATGCGCCGTATGTGGGTCTGTTGGGTACAGTGTTAGGCATTCTGATTACCTTCCATGAAATGGGGCAGGCGAGCAAACTGGATGTGAACAGCATTATGTTGGGTTTGGCAATGGCACTGAAAGCTACCGCCGCCGGGTTGCTGGTCGCGATTCCCGCTATCCTGTTTTACAACGGCTTAATGCGTAAAGTGGATGTGCTGGTATCCCGCTGGACTGCCTTGCAGGACGGTCACGCATGAAACGCTTTGACCAGATCAATATGATTCCCTTCATCGACATTATGCTGGTGTTGCTGGCAATCGTGCTCACCACGGCAAGTTTTGTATCGCAAGGGCTGATTCCGGTCAACTTGCCTACTGCCGAACAAGTCAGCGAACCCTCAGAAGACGAAGAGCCATTGGAAATCGCCATTAACGAGAAAAATGAGTTCTTTATTGGCGAGGAAAAGGTCACGCTGGAACAAATGGCTGAAAAGTTACAAGTGCAAGCCAAGCCAGAAACCTTGATTGTCTTACGCATTGATAAAGCCGCTGTGTTTGAGCATTTCGTCAAACTGATTGATTTGCTCAAAGCACAGGAACTCAACAACCTTTCGATACAGGCACAGCAAGAGTAGTCACCTCATGAAAACCTGTCATATCAGCGGCTTTGGCATTTCCACGGCTGTGCATATTGGGCTGGCGTTATTGCTGATGCCGCTCCTGTTTGCTGCCGAAACCAAGCCGGAAGAACCGCCCATTTTGCCGGTGGAATTAAGCATGTTCGAGCCAAAAGCCCCCGAACCTGCCCCCGAATCCGTACCGCAGGTTGCGCCGGAACCACCGCCACCTCCGCCGCCGCCACCACCGAAACCCAAGCCTAAGCCGAAGGAAAAGCCGAAACCGGAAAAACCCAAGCCGGAAAAAAAGGTGGAAAAACCCTTGCCCAAGCCCAAACCGGAAAAGGATTTGCGTAAAGAGCAAGAGGAGCGCGAACGCCGCGAGGAAGAACGCCGCCAACGGGAAGAGCAGCAACGCCAGCAGGAAATGCGCGAACAGCAACAGCGTGAAGCTGCCGAGCGTCAAGCCCGCCAACGAGCGCAACAGGAAGCGGCTGCGCGGGCGGCTGCCCAAGCACAAAACGAAGTACCTGTCATTACCAACCCACGCTACCGTCGCCCACCGCGCCCACCGGAGTATCCACGCCGTGCGCTGGAATCGGGTACGGAAGGCACGACCATTGTACGTGCTAACGTTAGCCCTAGCGGTAGCGTGATAGCTGCCAGCGTCCAGAAATCCTCTGGTAATGCATCACTGGATGCCGCAGCGGTCAAAGCCGTGCGCGGTTGGAGCTTTGTACCCGCGACCCGTGGCGGGCAAAACATTGAGTCGATTGTGCAAGTACCAGTCAATTTCAGAATCAATTGAGGAGAACTCGCGTGAAATCATTCACCAAAGCTTGGCAAACGTGTATAGCCATTACCTTAATCGGCATGTTGGGGGCTTGTGCTAATGACCCCGTAAAGGAACAAGCAGCGGGTGCTAAACCGATCAATTACGGGTGTTCAGGCACGTCGATGAACGATTGCATGACCTTCCATTCGCCCACCAGACCGACGGTGAAGCGTTGACCTGTATTTGATTTCCTAAAAAACGATTGATACGTTCGCTTTAATCCATTGGATAGGTTAAAGCGAAAGGACTACAACTATAAAGGAGCGTTAAACAAAACCAATCACCCTTAGGAGAAACACCATGAGTGACGTAAGCAAATGTCCTGTTATGGGACATGCCAACACACCTGCCGCCAGCAATGCTGGGCGTGGCACATCTAACCGCGACTGGTGGCCTAACCAGTTGAAACTCAATATCCTGCACCAGCACACTGCCAAATCCAATCCGCTGGGTACAGATTTCAATTACGCCGACGAATTCAAAAAGCTTGATTTGGCAGCTCTGAAGCAAGACCTCTACGCGCTAATGACGGATTCACAAGACTGGTGGCCTGCCGATTACGGTCACTACGGGCCGATGTTCATCCGCATGGCATGGCACAGCGCAGGTACGTACCGTATCAGCGATGGGCGTGGTGGTGCAGGTCACGGCAACCAGCGTTTCGCCCCGCTCAATAGCTGGCCGGATAACGTCAACCTCGACAAAGCACGGCGTTTGCTGTGGCCGATCAAGCAGAAATACGGCAACAGCATTTCGTGGGCGGATTTATTTATCTTAGCGGGCAACTGTGCGCTAGAGTCGATGGGTTTCAAGACCTTCGGTTTTGCCGGTGGGCGCGAAGACATTTGGGAACCTGAAGAAGATGTGTACTGGGGCGCGGAAGCTGAATGGCTGGGCGACAAACGCTACAGCGGCGAACGCGATCTGGAAAATCCCCTCGCAGCGGTGCAAATGGGGCTGATCTACGTCAACCCCGAAGGCCCCAATGGTCAGCCAGACCCGCTTGGTTCAGGTCGCGATGTGCGTGAAACCTTCGCCCGCATGGCAATGAATGACTACGAAACCGTTGCATTGACTGCTGGCGGACACACTTTCGGCAAATGCCACGGTGCAGCCAGTGCTACCCACGTCGGTGCTGAACCGGAAGCCGCAGCCATTGAACAAATGGGCTTAGGCTGGAAAAACAGCTTTGGCAGTGGCAAAGGTGGCGACCAAATCGGCAGCGGTCTGGAAGGTTCCTGGACACCAACGCCAACCCAGTGGGACAACAGCTATCTGGATATGCTGTTCAATAACGAATGGGAACTGACCAAAAGCCCCGCAGGTGCATGGCAATGGACACCCAAAACCGCCACCGAAAGCAATCTTGCTCCAGCGGCGGATGACCCAGCTAAACGTGTGCCGATCATTATGACCACGGCTGATATGGCAATGCGTTTTGACCCGATTTACGAACCGATTGCACGGCATTTCCAGCAAAATCCTGATGAATTCGCGGATGCGTTTGCACGGGCATGGTTCAAACTGACCCACCGCGATTTAGGGCCGCGTTCCCGTTATTTGGGGGCGGAAGTACCAGCCGAAGTGTTGTTGTGGCAAGACCCCGTGCCAGCGGTTGACCACGCCTTGATTGATGCGCAAGACATGGCTGACCTCAAGGCTAAGCTGTTGGCATCAGGTTTAAGCATTGCTGAGCTGGTGACAACCGCGTGGGCTTCAGCATCCACCTTCCGAGGTTCGGATAAGCGTGGGGGCGCGAATGGTGCACGGATTCGGCTTGCCCCGCAAAAAGATTGGGCAGTGAATCAGCCTGCGCAACTTGCCAAGGTATTGAGCGTGTTGGAAGGTATTCAAAGCGCGTTCAATGCAGCGCAAACGGGCGGCAAACAAGTCTCAATGGCTGACCTGATCGTGTTGGGTGGGTGTGCAGCAGTGGAGCAGGCGGCGCGGAATGCCGGATTCGCGGTTGAAGTACCGTTCACCGCAGGGCGCACCGACGCCACGCAGGAACAGACCGATGTCGAAGCCTTCGCCGTGCTTGAACCGGTGGCAGACGGTTTCCGCAACTACCTCAAAGGTAAATATTCCGTGACAGCCGAGGAAATGCTGCTCGATAAGGCGCAATTGCTGACGCTGACTGCACCGGAAATGACGGTACTGGTCGGTGGGATGCGGGTGTTGAATGCTGCCTTTACCCAACGAGCAGACACGCTCAGTACGGATTTTTTTGTGAATATTCTCGATATGCGTACCGAATGGAAGCCTACCGATGATGCGAATGTGTTTGAGGGACGTGATCGCACTACAGGTGATGTGAAGTGGACAGGTTCACGGGTTGACTTGGTGTTTGGCGCGAATTCCCAGCTTCGCGCCCTAGCAGAAGTGTATGCGCAGAATGATAGCAAGGAAAAATTCGTCCGCGACTTTGTGGCGGCATGGTGTAAGGTGATGAACCTCGATCGGTTTGATACCGGTTAACGAAAATATTATCTTTTTGATCATGATTCTTTAAGATTTTTCTGTAATTAATGCTACTACACTATCTATTGGATATTTCATGAATGATAACCAAAGGATAGTGTTATGGAAAAGAATAGCTCGTGCTGTTGTGGTACACTCCCGGCAATGTGGTGGTGGTTGCTGACATTGCTGGGGTTGCCCCTGTTATTTTTCCTGATGACGGGTTCGCGTCAGGAAGCAGTTGAATCGGATTTAACGACGCGCAGTACTGCGGCATTAAAAGCGGCGGGCATGGACTGGGCGACGGTGAATCTTGATCAGCGTGGGCGTGATGTCTTGCTTAACGGGGTGGCTGCCTCAAAGCAAGAAAGTGACGCTGCCCTCAAAATTGTCCAAGGTGTGTATGGGGTACGGGAAGTGCAGAATAAGGTGGAAGTGGCAACAGCCAAAGCCCCTGAACCTGCTGCTACACCAATGTCAATGCCTGATGCTGCCCTAGCGTCCCCGTCTGCTACCCCTATTGAGCAAACAGCGCAAGCAGCCCCGCAAAACCCTATTGAGCAAACAGCGCAAACATCTCCGCAAAACCCTGTTGAGCAAACAGCGCAAGCATCCGCACCCGCCGAGCAAGCTGTGTCACCTGCCGAGCAAACAGTACAAGCACCTACCGAACAAGCACCTGTTGAGCAAACTGTTCCAGCACCTACTCCAGCACCTGCTGAACAAACAGCTCAAGCTCCCGCTGAAGCCGAGCCTACGCAGGAACAGCAAGCGGTCATGAATTGTCAACAGCAATTAAACGATGCCATGACCGGCAAAACCATTTTGTTTGAAACCAATAAATCAGCTATCAAGCGCGATAGTTTGGCATTGCTGGATTCTCTCACCGAAATTATTTCCAATTGTAAAGACGTGATCACGGGGCGGGGCATTCAGGTAAGCGGGCATACCGATAATGTTGGTAATGATGCTTATAACCAGAAATTGAGTACACAGCGTGCCGATGCGGTGAAAGCGTATCTCGTGAAAAAAGGCGTTGATAGTGCTTTGATCAAGAGCGCCGGGTTTGGTGAAAGCCAGCCGATTGCCTCAAACGATACGGAAGCAGGGCGCTCGCAGAATCGTCGAATTACCTTTGATATCAACCCTGAGTAAAGGAGAACGTTATGATGTATTTATTTTCAGAATTATTCATGTGGCTCTTGCTGACGTTTGTCTTCGGCTTGGTAATGGGTTGGTTTTCACGCTCAGGGAAAGAGGATTAAATCATGACAATGTTTTTGTTACAGGCATTGCTCTGGCTGCTGGTTGCGTTTTTGCTGGGGTACGGTATTGGTCGTTTTCTGAAATCATTATTCTGCCGTCCTGATGAGGATGCAGAGGTCTATCATTATAAAGACTCTAATGCGCGGGTGAATGTGCCAGCGGCTGCGACGGTGTTGGGTGGTGCTGCCGCAGCGGCTGGTGCTGTTGCCGTCGCCCGCAATCAGTTTGATACCAAGGTCGAAGCGCCCGATGTGTCATTGAAGATGCCGAAGGTCGATGTGCCCGATGTGTCGTTGCACGCCCCGAAGGTAGATGTGCCCGATGTGTCATTAAAGATGCCCGAAGTGGATTTACCAGACGTGCCGTCGCTTGATGTTGAACGTCCAACGCTGGAAGTGAAGGCTTCGGGCATGGATTGGAGCGGCATTGATCCTCACAAACCGATCATCGACCCGCCGGACATGGACATAAGTCTCCCAACGGTTGATGTTGATTTGCCGGAAATGTCGCTGAAAATGCCGGAAGTTGATTTGCCGGATATGTCACTGAAAATGCCCGAAGTTGACCTGCCGGATATGTCACTGAAAATGCCCGAAGTTGACCTGCCGGATATGTCACTGAA
>CAYNNA010000092.1:0-12171 GCA_964398375.1 uncultured Thiothrix sp. | reverse complement strand
GCCTTTAACTCATTGATCCGTGAATCAAAGGGCTAGGCTCTGAATCGCTGAAAAAACACGCTAAAATTGTGGGTGTAATGCCCGCGAGGGGCGCTTTAATGAATAGAAATCGTAGGAAGACACCATGAAAACAGCTTCATTTTTTCCAGCATTGGCATTAGCGCTGGCACTCAGCGTTTCCAGCGTGCAGGCTGCCAACGATGTGTACGTGGTTACAGGCGTGACAGCGGGCGAATTCTTAAACATGCGAGCCAATGCAGGGACGAGCAACAGTGTTGTCGGCAGAATTCCACATGACGGTCAGGGCATTGTGACCACGGGCGAAGAGAAAAAAGTCGGTAGCACTGTCTGGGCAAAAATTTACTGGAAAGGTGTCGGCGGCTGGGTCAGCAAACGCTATTTATTGCCAGAAGATCAAGCGGCAAACGCACCGCCTGCACCAGCACCCGTTACCCCACCTCAACCTGCTGCACCACCTGCGGTTGTCGTGCCACCAATTAAAGTACCTTCCACTATCACGCCACCACCTCCCAAAGCAGCCACGAATGTTTTAGTGTGCAGCGGCACTGAACCTTTCTGGCGCATCGACGTGACCGATACCAATTTAAGCGTGAATATGATGGATGGCCCGCAATACACTGTCCCCGTCACGTTCCGCCAAACCTCGGCGAATAACACCACCATCGCCGTGATTGCCGGAACCGCAGGCACCAATAACACCCAAGCGTTCATGCAAAAAGTCAACAGTTGCAGCGACGGCATGTCGAATACCAATTACCCGTACAGCATTACGGCGGTATTGAATAACCAGCGCGTGGTGTCAGGGTGCTGCCGGGTGGAGTAACAGCATAGAAAAACAGGGAGATCATGGGTACACTCTGCCCTTTTCTCCTCTGTGCAAGGAACCCCCATGTCCCACATGCAGTTCGACCTGCTCACCACCGATGGCAATGCGCGGCGCGGTCGCCTGACCTTTCCGCGTGGCACGGTAGAAACCCCCGCCTTTATGCCCGTCGGCACGTATGGTACGGTCAAAGCCATGACCCCCGAAGAACTGCAAGGCATTGGTGCTGAAATTATCCTCGGCAACACCTTTCACCTGATGTTGCGCCCCGGCACAGAGATTGTGCAATTGCACGGCGATTTGCACGGCTTTATGCACTGGGAAAAACCCATTCTCACCGACTCTGGCGGCTTCCAAGTGTTTTCACTGGCGGAAATGCGTAAAATTTCCGAAGAGGGTGTGCGCTTTCAATCCCCCGTGAATGGCGCAAAAGTGCTGATGACCCCGGAATCGTCCATGCAAGTGCAGCGCGAACTCGGCTCGGACATCGTGATGATTTTCGACGAATGCACCCCCTTCCCTGCCACGCCCGCTGAAGCGCGACATTCGATGGAACTTTCTTTACGCTGGGCAAAGCGCAGCAAAGATGCGCACGAGGGCAACCCCTCCGCGCTGTTTGGCATTGTGCAAGGCGGCATGTACGAAGGCTTGCGCAAAGTTTCCGCCCACGGCTTGCTCGACATCGGTTTTGACGGCTATGCAATTGGCGGTTTGTCGGTCGGCGAACCCAAGGATGAGCGCGATAAAGTGCTGGAATGCACCCTGCCCGAACTCCCCACCGACTGCCCGCGTTACCTCATGGGTGTCGGCAAACCGGAAGACATTGTGGAAGGTGTTCGGCGTGGCGTGGATATGTTCGATTGCGTCATTCCCACGCGCAATGCCCGGAATGGTTTCCTGTTTACCCGCTACGGCACGTTGAAAATCCGCAACAGCCAATACCAGCACGATACCCGCCCGATTGACGAGCAGTGCGGTTGCTACACTTGCCAGCATTATTCCCGCGCTTATCTGCGGCATTTAGACAAATGTGGGGAAATTCTGGGTGCGCGGCTTAACACCATCCACAACCTATATTACTACCAAGAACTGATGCGTGACATCCGTGCCGCGATTGCAGCGGGGACGTTTGAAACCTTCGTGCATGACTTTTATGCCTTGCGCACCAAAACCGAGGATTGCTGACTACCACAACAGGGTTATTGGCATCCCGCCGCCCTGCCCCGATAATCTTGACTCATTATCTGGGAAATAGGTACACGCCCCTTGCAGCTTTCCAACGAAGACAACCTGCGGCTCAACGTCCTGCTTGCCCAACCCCTGCAAGCCGTGCGCATCAACGAGTCCACCATGACCGTCCACGCCCTCACCGAGCGCGGCGAAGCAAAGGTGCGCCTCAACCCCACTGCACGGGACGACCAATACCTGCGCTGGGTACGCGAATTGCTCTCCATGAAAGTCACCGGCTCCCCCGGCGGCTACCCGATTTTCCTGAAACGCTGGACACGCATGGGGCACGCCCGCAATAACCTCGACCAAATGCTGCTGCTCGGCGAACCCGAAGCCGTCGCCGCCGTGGTCTACACCCCCGGCTTAAGCCACGACATCGCCAAACGCGCATGGTGGGCAAGCCCCAGTGCCACCAACGCCCGTTGCCTGTTGGAAAATCCCGCAGTCGTCGCGGGCGAACTCGGTAAGGAACTCACCGCCTACCTGCTCGAATTCCTCCCGTTTGAAGAGGTGCAACTCGATGTAGTCAATACCGTGCGCCTTTGCCTGCAAGGTGAACTCATCACCCCCGCTGAACGCAGCAAACTCTGGGAACGCGCCAAACGCAAAAATCCATTCTACATCGGCTTTTTGCACGCTGACCCCGCCTATATCCCGTTACCTGCCAAACCACACCGCTATCAGCCTGCGCTTAGCACACAACTGACCCACCTAACGGCAAACGGCAACCCTTACGCCCAAGCACTGTGCGACCTTCTCAGCCCCAATGGTCAGAACTGGCTACGTGCCCTGCAATTCGCTTTAGAAAAACCCGTGGATCAGGATGTGGTCATCTCACTGTTTATCGCCATTGGCAAACACTTTGCGCTCCCGCTTCCCGAATTCAGAGGGGTACGCGAACTCGATACGGCGATGACACGCGCCGAACAATTTTGCCATGCCGACTGCCCGCCAGACGCAAAAGCCGTGCGCGACACCTTGAATCCCGACACCTTGCCCCTATTTAAGGCTATGTTAATACTCGCGCAAATGGGGGAAGATTCCCTGATTTCGTATTTTGGCGGCAACGATTCGGTCGGGTCTGTGATGCGCAAACGCCTCGAACCCTTGATCAAACCCTTGCTGGCGCAAACCACCCTTTTACTAAAATAGGTACACCCATGCCCTACTACGTCTTCAAAATCACTCAACCCAACCCGATGATCAAAAATCTGGACATGCAGCAAGCGTGTGAAACGTACCCGGCAGCCCGTGAACTGGCTCGCAGCCTACGGGCGCAACAAGAGCCGGGTGACAAAGCTATCGTCAAAATCGTCTTCGCCGCCAGCCAATTGGAAGCCGAAGAAAACCTGCACGAAGTCCGTGAAAAACCCATCCTAATGGAATGGGAAAAGTAAACCGCGTATGGATGAAGACCAATACCGCACGGTTTACCGCGAAGTTAACGCCAACCGTTGCGTGTTTGAAAAAGCGTTAAACAACCGCCGCTGTGGTTGCAGCCGTCACGAACGGTTTCTGCTGGCAACCCGCGAAGCCGTTGGCTGCAAATCGGAAACCAGCCTCGCCAATTGCACGGTTTTCTTGGACACCTTGCGTGAAAAATCCCGCTTTGCCCTGCGTGAAACCCTGATTGATGGTCCGTTACCGCATAATAAGGAACTCAAAGTGCAAGCAGGCGGCACATTAGCCCTGCAACAACACTTGTTTCCTGAGCAAATGGATGAAAAAACCACGCAAGACATCTACGCATTGGTCAACATCGCGCTGTCAAAATACGCTAACATTGCCGATTTCCCGTATGGCGAACTCGTCAAAGGTGTCGTCCACTACGAAAGCCGCCCCAAACGCGGCAAATAACCCAGTTTTAGGTGACAAATGGATCGTTTTCCCGTCTTTCTCGACCTGCATAACCGTTCTTGCCTTGTGGTTGGCGGTGGCAAAGTAGCCGAACGCAAAGTGGATAGCCTGCTGAATGCGGGCGCGGTTGTGACGTTAATTTCCCCGTTCATCACCGTAGAAATGGCATTGATTATCAGCGGGAAAAAGGTCACTTACCACACCCGTCTGTTTGACGAGGCGGATATTCAAGGGCATTTTTTGATTATTGCTGCCACGAATAACCCTAAAATCAACCACCGCATTGCACAACTCGCCGATGAACAAAACATTCCGGTGAACGTGGTCGATGATGCCAGTGTCGGCAGTTTCATCATTCCCTCGGTGGTCGACCGCTCACCTGTCACGATTGCCATTTCCACGGGCGGCGCATCCCCCGTGTTAGCGCGGCAATTGCGCATGAAATTGGAAACCATGATTCCCGCGCAATGCGGCGAACTCGCGGGTATCACCGAAGAATACCGCGACATTGTGAAAGCCCGCCTGCCCGAAGAACACCGCAAAACCTTCTGGGAACAAGCCCTGAAAGGCCCGTTTGCCGAACTGGTGTATGCCGGTCATGAAGCCGATGCCCGCCGCTTGCTGGATGAAATGCTGGCAAGCTACCCCAACGGGCAAACGATGGGCGAAGTCTATCTGGTCGGCGCAGGCCCCGGCGACCCGGATTTGCTGACCTTCAAAGCCTTACGCCTAATGCAGCAAGCCGATGTGATGGTATACGACCGCCTCGTCTCCAAGTCGATTCTGGACATGGCAAACCAACGCGCTGAACGCATTTACGTCGGCAAAGAAAAAGCCAGCCACGCCGTGCCGCAAGACCAAATCAACGACTTGCTGGTAAAACTTGCCAAACAAGGCAAGCGCGTATTGCGTTTGAAAGGCGGCGATCCGTTCATTTTCGGGCGCGGCGGCGAAGAAATCGAAACGCTGGCGGAAAACGGCGTACCGTTCCAAGTGGTTCCTGGCATTACTGCTGCTTCCGGCTGTTCGTCTTACGCGGGGATTCCGCTCACCCACCGCGATTACGCGCAATCTTGCACCTTTGCCACTGGGCATCTGAAAGACGGTAGCATTGACCTGAACTGGGCGCAATTGTCGCAACCCAATCAAACCGTGGTGTTCTACATGGGCTTGACGGGTATTGAAGTTATCAGCCAGCAATTGCAAGCGTTTGGGCGTTCCGGCGACACCCCGGCGGCACTAGTTGAGCAAGGCACAACCCGTAACCAGCGTGTCCACATCGGCACGATTGCCACCCTGCCACAATTGGTGAAAGACAGCGGGGTACGCGCCCCCACCCTCACCATCGTCGGTGAGGTAGTGAACTTGCACAGCAAATTGCATTGGTACGAACCGCAACGCCACGTCATTGCCAGCGAATTCAGCCTCGATCACCCTGTTGCCCCTGTAGAGGTATAAGCCATGTCCGAAACCCGCATCAGCGTTGAAACCTTCAAGCAAAACTTGACTGCCACTGGGCAAGATTTCAAACACAACATGAACACCGAAGGCAGTTGTTCGGAAAACGAACCGTATGCCATGCAAGTTATCGACGACAGCATGGAGCCGGAATTTGCCAAAGGTTGCGTCATCGTGATTGACCCGACGGGCATTGTGCGTGACGGCGCGTATGTGTTCGCGGTTGACGACAAAGACGAATACATTTTCCGCCAATTGCGCATTGTTGAGGGCAAATACATCCTCGTGGCGTTGAACGATGACTACGAAGCCATTGAAATTGCTGGCATGAACCGCATCGAAGGCGTGATTACCCAACGTTCCGCAGGCAGTTACCGACCACCCAACGGCAAACGCCGCACTTACCACAAGTGGTACGACAAATGACGATTATGTACGGCATCAGCAATTGTGACACGGTGAAAAAAGCCCGTGCTTGGCTGGGCGAACGCGGCATCGACTACACTTTCCACGATTTTCGTAAGGATGGCGTGAATCCGGTATGGTTGCGTGCGTGGGTGGATGAATTCGGCTGGGAAACGCTGGTCAACCGCAAAGGCACGACTTGGCGCAAACTGCCGGAAGAAACCCGCGAGAATATGGATGAAGCGATTGCCTTGGCGGTGATGGAGGAGCAACCTTCCATTATCAAACGTCCGTTGCTCGACATGGGAACGCGGCATGTAGTGGGCTTTTCGCCGGATTCTTACCGCCAGCTTTTTCAAAACTAAAACACGAGATACCTTGATGTCTGCTACCCTCGATCTCGCTATCGACTTGATTTCACGCCCCTCCGTCACGCCATTGGACGAAGGTTGCCAGCAATTACTGGCGGATCGCCTTGCACCGCTAGGCTTTGTTGCTGAACACCTGCGCTTTGGTGACGTGGATAATATTTGGTTACGCCGTGGCACAACCTCCCCGGTGTTTTGCTTTGCAGGGCATACCGACGTTGTGCCTACCGGGCCATTGGATGCGTGGGATAGCCACCCGTTTCAGCCGGAAATTCGTGACGGAATGCTCTACGGGCGTGGCGCGGCTGACATGAAAGGTAGCATTGCCGCTTTCACGGTTGCCTGCGAAACTTTCGTGCGTGAAAACCCAGATCACCAAGGCTCGATTGCATTTTTGATCACTAGCGACGAAGAAGGCCCTTCCATCAATGGCACGGTCAAGGTCGTGGAAGTGCTGGAGCTGCGCAACGAGAAAATCGACTGGTGTTTGGTGGGCGAACCGTCCAGCACCTGCTGCGTAGGCGATGTGGTGAAAAACGGGCGACGCGGTTCACTCAATGGCGTGTTAACCGTGATTGGGCAGCAAGGGCATGTGGCATACCCACATCTGGCAGACAACCCCATTCACCGCGCCGCGCCTGCCTTAGCAGAACTGGTGAGCATTGAATGGGACAAGGGCAACGAATTTTTCCCGCCGACTAGCTTCCAGATTTCCAATATCAAGGGCGGGACAGGTGCGAATAATGTGATTCCGGGAACGCTGACGGTGGAATTCAATTTCCGCTTTTCAACGCAGCAGACGGAAATGGGTTTGCGGGAACACGTGGAGGCAATTTTCAAGCGTCATGGGTTGAAGTATGAGTTGAAGTGGACGCTTTCGGGAAATCCGTTTTTGACACCACGCGGGGATTTAGTCGATGCCAGTGTCGCCGCGATTCAGGCGGTCAGCGGACAAACCACCGAATTATCTACCGCAGGGGGTACATCAGACGGGCGATTTATTGCACCCACGGGTGCGCAGGTGATGGAGTTGGGACCAGTCAACAAGACCATTCACAAGGTGAACGAATGTGTTGCCGTCGATGACTTAAACACGCTCACGATTATCTACCAGAAAATTCTGGAGCGTCTACTGCCAGCAGTGTCGGGCTAAAGCCCGACCCACAGCAGGAATTACTTAAACGTTTTGCGCGGGCGACCGCGTTTACGTTGGGTAATTTGACCTTCTTCTAACTCAGCGTTTGCCCAGTCAGTTAAGCTCTTATGGATGTGCTCAGCCACGACTTGCAGGCGATCTTCCAACGCTGCCCTGAAAAAGGCTTCCCGTTGCTCACTAGCACGGAGAGCCTCACGTAGCTCCCGAACTTCTTCTTTGTAGTTAGCGTCAAGCTCTTCAAGCTGATTACGCAACTGATTGATCTTGTGTGTCAATTCTTCCCGAATTTTGCGCTTCTCATCCGCCGCTTGTGTTCTCACATCAGCAAGCGTACTGGAAGTTGCACCTTTAGGGCGTCCTCTGCCACGTTTATTCATCGCATCGTCTGTCTGCATGGATGTATGACCTGTTTCATTGTCTTGGCTGTTGCTTTGTAAAGTCGTCATGCCGGGCATTCCGCTCATATAATCCGCAGTTCTCACTTTTTTCCCTCACAAGAACGCATTAAAAGGGTTTTTTGGTTCTGACCTTTAGAGCCACCATTATCTGAATAAATATTCTACATTTCAAGATGATATTTGAAATTTATTCAGAAATAAATGATTTTATGGTTCAAAACAAAATTGTGACACCATGTGCAACGCAAGTTGCTGTTGCTTTCATAAATTGACTTGTCGCAAGTTCGGCTAGGTTACACTTTTTTTTGTTACGGTTTCAATTAAAAAGCAGCAATGTGCAAGATATTTCTCATTGAGTCTCTGCCCAGAGTGTGCGATGTTAGGGCGCTTTAAGTGCTGCATGGAAAGCATGAGAACCAGATTACAACAGCATTTCTTGTTGAACACCCTGTTAACAGTAGCTTGCAGCCCCGCCTTGGCACTAGCGCAAACTGGGTGGATGGCGTGTCCTGTACCCGCGACCGACAAGACAAGCAGGTTTCAGCGTCCCGGCAACCTCTCCCCACAAGCCGTTTACATTGAAGCTGATACTGCCTTATTTCGTAGCCAAGGTATTTCAACCATGAGCGGCAACGTGCATATTTCTCAAGAAAACAATAAATTGGAAGCAGATCAAGCCAGCTATGAACAACCGGCAGGTATTGTTACTGCCTCCGGTGGCGTCAGTTTTAGCAGTAATGACATGCAAGTGCGCAGCCGTGAACTCCGCTATAACCTTCCGCAAAATACCGGCGAAATGCAGGAAGCCGAATACGACTTGCCACAAGCCAATGGTCAAGGATTCAGCAAACGTGTCGTGCAAGAATCCCCGGATTTAACCCGTCTGGAAGATTCCACCTATACGACCTGTCCTGTAGATAAACCAGACTGGAGCTTGAATGCCAGCACCATCTACCTAGATCATCGTCAACAACGCGGCAGCGCCCGCAATGCTACCCTGAAAATACGCAATGTCCCCATCGGGTATTTGCCGTATTTTTCATTTCCACTCACCGATGCACGTAAATCTGGCTTGCTATGGCCAACCATTAGCACGAATGAACGTTCTGGCTTACAGCTTAGTTTGCCCTATTATTGGAACCTTGCGCCTAACTACGACCTGACCTTAACTCCGTCCTTACTGACCAATCGGGGCTTGCAACTCGGCACGGAATTCCGTTACCTGACAGAAAAACACTGGGGGGAAGCCTCGTATGTATTGCTTCCCAATGATAGCGAGAGTGACAAGGACAATCGCTACTACTTCAATGTAAAAAGTGACACCCACTTCGGCTCAAAATCCAGTCTGCAACTAAAAGCCGAAGGGGTATCAGATGATCAATATTTCGTGGATCTGGGCAACTCCCTCGAAGCAACCAGCGTGGTAAACCTAGAACGACGTTTGGAATACCGGACAAGTGGTCAATATTGGTCATTTTCAACCCTGTTACAGGACTATCAGGTATTGGACGGCGGTATCGCCCCCCACGCCCGCTCACCGCAATTACTGCTGCGCTATCGCCCGCCACAGACCAACAATGGCTTGAATCTTGATGCGGAAACCGAATACACGCACTTCACTGGCAGCACCACAGAAACCAACGGTACGCGCCTAGATTTCACCACCCGCGCCAGCAAACGCTTTAGCAGCGAAGCGGCTTATGTCAAACCCTCACTGACACTACGTCACACGCAATACCAGCTTGATGACACTGACAATACGCAAATTGACCGCACGATTCCCAGTGCCAGCGTCGATGCAGGCTTGTTTTTTGAGCGCAACATCAAGCAAGGGCGTTATATCCAGACCTTAGAGCCGCGTTTGTTCTACACCTATACGCCTTATCGTGACCAAAGCAACATCCCGGTATTTGACTCTTCAGCGCGTAGTTTGAATTACAATCAACTATTCGCTGAAAACCGCTTCACCGGCAAAGACCGCATTGGGGATGCCAATCATCTCACGGCTTCGGTATCGACCCGCGTCCAATCACCCGAAGACGGACGTGAATTGTTCCGTGCCAGCATTGGTCAGGTCTATCACTTTGATGAACGCAAAGTGACACTCCCCGATGAAGCCCCTTTGCAAGGCGACCGTTCCGAACTCATTCTGGAAGCAGCCGGGGAAATCAACCCCCGAACCCGCCTAAGCACCACCGCTTACTGGGATAGCAAAGAAAATTCGGTTAACGCGGGGGAAGTGCGGGTAAACTACAAAGATGATAAAAAACGGATTCTCAACGTCGGTTATGCGCAACGCAAAGACAACTTTGAATCCGCTAACCTTTCGCTTTCTATCCCAGTGAACGAGCACTGGAAAGCTGTAGGCGCATGGGAACGTGATTTACAAAATGACCGTAACCTCGAAACCGTTATTGGTGCCGAGTACGAGAGTTGCTGCTGGAAAACCCGCGTCGCCAGTCGCAATTACTTACTTCCCGACAACACTAGCCATGACAACGCGGTGTTTGTTGAGTTTGAACTAAAAGGACTGGGCAACTTTGGCAGTGGCACTCGTGACCTGCTGCAAAACCGTGTGTATGGATATGAATAAAGTAATCCCCTCCTCCTTACTCAGCGCTGCGATCTTATCGGTACTACTGAGCGTACAGCCCATACAAGCTGACACCAATGCGACGCCACTGGATCAAATTGCCGCCGTGGTCAACAGTGATGTGGTCATGATGAGCGAAGCGCAGCAACGCGCCCAACGGTTGCGTTCTGCCAGCCCGGCAGCCGCACAACTTGCCGCACCAGCCTTACTAAAACAAGCCGTGGACAACTTGATTCTGGAAAAACTGCAACTCCAGCAGGCAGAAGAACTCGGTATCCAGATTGATGATGTCACCCTGAACAAAACGCTTGCGATGATTGCCCAGCGCAATAAACTAAGCTTGCCCGCGTTCCAGCAAGCCTTGCAGCAGGAAGGCATTGATTACGCCGACTTCCGCGAACAAACCCGGCGCAAACTCATGGCGGATGCCTTGCGCAAACGTGAAGTCCAACGGCGGCTACAAGCCAGCACTGCTGAAGCCACTGAGGCTCAAGCAGAGGAACAATTTCAAGCATGGTTACAAGAATTACGCAATGAAGCCTACGTGGAATACCGCATTCCGGTGGAACGTAGCAGCCTAACGCTGCAATGAGCGACCCGACACCATGACAAGCAACAAGCTACGCATCGCGATTACAGCGGGCGAACCTGCCGGTATTGGCCCTGACATTATCTTGACACTATTGCAGCAACAGCAATGGTCAGCAGACTTGGTGGTCATTGCAGACCCTGCCGTATTGCACGAACGTGCTCAACAATTGGGAGTTAACCTGCACTTACGCCCCTACATGGCTGATGCAGAACAACGCCCATGCGTGGCTGGGGAATGTTTCATTTTACCGATTGCATGTGCTGCACCGGTTACAACGGGGATGCTCAACCCTGCGAATGCTGACTACGTGTTGCAAACCTTGCGGCGTGCCGTGACAGGCTGTCTGAGTGGTGAGTTTGCGGCGATGGTGACAACGCCGTTACACAAGGGGGTGATTAATGATGCAGGCATTCCGTTTACTGGGCATACCGAATTCTTAGCAGAACTGACTGGCGCATCCTTGCCGGTGATGATGCTCACAGCGGGCACGCTGCGGGTAGCACTCGCCACCACCCATGTCCCCTTACACAGAGTCAGTGGTTTGATTACGCAGCCATTGTTGGAAGAGGTGCTGACCATCTTGCATCACGACTTGCAAACCCAGTTTGGCATTGCTGAGCCACATATTCTGGTGTGCGGCTTAAACCCACACGCGGGCGAAGGTGGGCATTTAGGGATGGAGGAAATTGACGTGATCACGCCGGTTATCCAGCACTTATGCCAACAAGGAATGCGACTGACCGGGCCATTACCCGCAGACACTTTATTTACCCCCCGCCATTTACACGGTGCGGATGCGGTGCTGGCGATGTACCACGATCAGGGTTTACCGGTGCTCAAGTATGCCGGTTTCGGTAAAGCGATCAACATTACGCTGGGGTTGCCGATTATTCGTACTTCTGTTGATCATGGCACGGCTTTGGATTTAGCCGGAACTGGCAAGGCTGAAACCGGCAGTTTGCGTGAAGCCATTACGCTTGCCGTACAGTTGGGCATGAACCGCGCATAAAAAAGGACACCCCGGAGGATGCCCAACCGCTAGGAGGATATAACCATCACCTGATGGAAATGAAGTGTTGCTTATATCATTCTGGCAAGATGACCTGTTAGACGCGATTGAAGAGGCATTGGTTCATAATAATATTCATATATAATAATTAGAATACAACCAAATACTAATTCATCCAGAACAACAAAGCAAGTTTTTTGTCAAGCCCCAGCGATTCAGAGCATCCTAAAAATCTCGCACCCAGCCCTGTGGTTCATTTAT
>CAYNNA010000091.1:0-12214 GCA_964398375.1 uncultured Thiothrix sp. | reverse complement strand
AATGAACCACAGGGCTGGGTGCGAGATTTTTAGGATGCTCTGAATCGCTGCACACGAGTTTGAAACTAACGGCTATAAGCGCCCCAAACGCTTGCAATCGGCGGCTTTCCCGCTTCAGCCTGGTGAAACCATTGTGTTTACCTCTCCGTATGGCGGGGCGGTGCAGATTGCGTTTAGTGCGAATGATCAGCCGGTCGAGTTCACCTTTGAAAATGTCGGCGAACACCCGTTTTGGGATGGCAGCGAAGACAATGCTAGTTTTACCGCAAAACTGGCAAAGGGCGATTACGATTGGGCGGAATTCGTGACACCCGCGTTTGAAATCCATTCCACGCTCGACAAGATGCGCGAATCGGTCAGCAATGCGCGGTGGGGCGGTACGTTGGAAGGCTTTGCGGCAGCGACTATGCGTTACACCCACAATTTCCCGCACGTCTTGGCAGGCTTTAAAGGACCGGGGATTGATGTTGTGCCAGAAATTCACGATTTCGCCGCTGCCAAGGGGTTCAGCATCGACAATCTGGATTTGGTGAAACACATGAATGCGGATCAGGCAACCTGCGGTTATGGCTGTTCGGGCAACCCTTACGATGCGTATTGGGCGTTTGACCCGATTGGGCATGGGGATATTCACGAGTTGGGGCATGGCTTAGAAAAAAGCCGCTTCCGCTTCAGTGGCTGGAATTACCACGCCTCCACCAACCCGTATTCGTATTACAGCAAAACCCAGTATTTCAAAACCACGGGCGGTGAACCTGCGTGTCAGAACTTGCCATTCAAGGAGGCGTTTGACGCGTTGCAAGCCTGCGTGGGGCAAGCTGACCCGGCGGCTTACCTCAAAGCGAATTATTGGGATGCAGTAACGGATAACTGGTCACGCGGGGTGAGCATGACGCTCCAGATGATGATGCTTGCCGAAGATCAAGGTAAGTTGGTGAATGGTTGGCATTTGCTGGCGCGGCTGCACATTCTGGAGCGTGAATTCAACCGTGCGATTGCCAATGATGCAGCGTGGGACAGCAAAAAGGTCAGCTTGGGTTTTGCGAGCTTCACCCGCACCGAGGCGGCGGCTCTGTCCAGCAATGACTGGATGCTGATTGCGTTAGCGCAAGTGACGGCGTTGGATTACCGCGATTACCTGAGCATGTGGGGAATGGCGTTTAGCAGCAAAGCGGCTGATCAAGTCGCCAGTTTCAGCTATGCCGCTGCGCCGCGTGAGTTCTTTATCAGCAGCCCGCAAGGGTATTGCAAGGGCGAAGGTTTCGATGGAAACAATTTGCCAGTTAACGGCAGCCAAGTATGGCCGTTGGCTGTGCAAAAAGTACGGTTGATGGGGGATAGCTTCCGCTAGCGAGAACAAGGCACAATGGAGCCATGATCGAACTACGGCAAACGTTACAGGATGGCGAGCTGCACCTGCATTTACAGGGTGAGTGGGTGTTTGCGCAAGTTGCGGCGGTTAAAGCAGCTTTGCAGCAAGTTCAGCCTGTTGCCGGTATACCGCTGGTGGTCGATGCGCAAGCGTTGGTGCGGCTCGATGTGACAGCAGCGTGGTTTGTTTATCAGCAGACGCAACGTTGGACGCAACAAGGTTACATCATTCGTTTCCAGCACTTCCCTGCCGAATACTTGGAGTATTTTGCAGAGCAGGCAGAAGGCGTATGCACTACGCCTCCTTTTTCTTCTTCTTTTTTTGACATCTTAGCCACCGTTCGTTCCCTCATCACTTTCTTCGGGCATAGCCTAGCCGCGCTCTTCATCAGCCTGTTTTCTCCACACCTATTTCGCTTCCGCGCAGTATTCCACCACATTTTCACCACGGGCATCAGTGCAGTACCCATCGTGGCGCTGATTGCTTGCCTGATCAGCATTGTGATCACTTACCAAGGCGGCGGGCAATTGCGCGATTTGGGGGCGGAAATCTACACGGTAGACATGGTGGCGATTTCGGTGTTGCGCGAACTGGGCGTATTGTTGACGGCGATTATGGTGGCAGGGCGGTCGGGCAGTGCGTTTGCGGCGGAAATTGGTTTGATGAAAACCAATCAAGAGATTGATGCGTTACAGGTGATGGGCAAAGACCCGTTTGTGATTTTGGTCGTGCCACGCTTGGCGGCGTTGGTGATTGCGTTACCGTTATTGACGGTGCTGGCAAACATGATGGCGTTGGCGGCAGCGGCGTTGATTTCGTCGGTGATTCTGGATATTTCGTTTGTGCAATTTTTTGTGCGGGTATCCGAAAACGTGGATTTTCGCACGTTTATGGCGGGTTTGATCAAAGCGCCGTTTTTTGCGGTGGCTATTGCCTTGATTGCGTGTTGGCAGGGAATGCGGGTCACAGGGTCTTCCGCGAGTTTGGGGGAACACACCACCAAAGCGGTCGTCGATGCGATTTTTGTGGTGTTGTTGTTGGATGCGTTGTTTTCAGTACTGTTTTATCGGCTGGGGTTTTAAGCATGGCAACCTTGATCAGCATTCGCAATCTCGTTAACCAATTCGGTGAACAATGTGTGCATGACGGTTTGAACCTCGATATTGCCCAAAGCGAAGTGCTGGGCATTGTGGGCGGCTCAGGTTCGGGGAAATCGGTATTGCTGCGCACGATCTTGGGGTTGAATCGGCCTCGCAGTGGGGAAATCCATTTCAATGGGCAGGATTTGACCCGCTTGCCGCTGCATGAGTGGGTGCGTTTGCAACAGCAATGGGGGGTGATGTTTCAGCGTGGTGCTTTGTTTTCGTCATTGAGTGTGGGGGATAATATTCAGTTTCCTTTGCGTGAATTTTCCAGCCTTACCGCGCATGAGTGTGAGGCATTGATGCGGGTGCGTTTGCAAATGGTAGGGTTGGAGGCGGATGTGGCGCATAAATTCCCCGCTGCATTATCCGGTGGGATGGTGAAGCGCGTGGCGTTAGCGCGAGCCTTGGTGTTAGACCCAGTGGTTTTGTTTCTGGATGAACCGACATCGGGGCTTGACCCGGTATCTGCCGATGAGTTTGATCAGCTTATCGGGACGTTGCACCGTCACCTCAAGCTGACCGTTGTCATGGTGACGCATGACCTCAATAGTTTATTCTCAACCTGTGAGCGCATTGCGATGCTGGTGGATAAGCGCATGGTGGTGGGGACGTTGCCGGATATTGTGGCGAATCCGCACCCACAAATACGGCAATATTTCAGCGGCGTAAGAGCGCAAACCCTGATGAGGAAACCCTAATGGAACGTGATGCGCACTATTTGCTGGTCGGTTTGTTTACGCTGGTGATTACGGTGGCGGGATTTTTCTTTGCGGGCTTGTTTTATGACCCGCCTGCCAAAGCCCGTGTGACGTATGACATTCATTTTGATACCCCGGTGGAAGGGCTGCAACGTGGCAGTGAAGTGCGTTACATGGGGATCAAAATGGGCGAAGTGTCCGAGGTGTTTTTATCACCGGAGCATTCTGCACGGGTAGTGGTGCGGGTCAAGCTGGAAATTCGCACCCCCGTGAATGCTGCCACGGTCGCAACCTTGCGCCAACAGGGGTTGACGGGTGTGCCGTTTGTAAATCTGGCGCAAGATGACGCTTTGTCTGCCAATGCCTTGACGCTGCAAGCCGGGCAGGCATTTCCGGTGATCAGTACTAAACCCACAGAATTGGATGCTTTGGTGCAAAAACTACCGGATTTGGAAAAGAATTTGTCGGTGTTGCTGGGGGCTGCTAATGAGGTGTTAAACGCTGATAATCGCCAGCATTTTGCGGAATTACTGGCTAATCTGGATGCGGCTAGCGCCCAACTTCCTGAACTTATGACGAACTTGAATCACGTCAGCGGCGAACTCAGTGCTGTATTGGCACACGTGGATGGCGTGATTAAACAATCGGAAAAAGGCGTGGTTGGCAATCTGCAAGCGTTACACAGTACCTTGACTGCCATTGAGCAAACCGCACAGCGCGTGGATACCTTGGCGCAAGACCTCAACCGTATGGTGTTGAATAACGAAGGGCGCATCAACGAATTACTTAGCGAGGGTGGCGAAAACGTTAAGCAATTACTGGAGGAGTCGCGGCGTACAGCGGTGTCGGTGCGGCGCTTGAGTGAGCGTTTGGAGCAGAATCCTTCGCAGTTTATTTACCAGCCTGTGCCGCAGGGAACGGAGTTGCCGCGATGAAGACATGGTTTTTGTGTCAGGATTGTCAGGCTGAAGCCCGACAATATCCCATTCTATCCATTCTATTTTTGTTGTTACTCACTGCGTGTTCTGTGCCGTTGAAAAGTGATTTGCCCAGTGATCAAATTTATCGTTTACAACCGCAGGTAGCGATTGCCGCGCAAGCCTCGAACATCAACCTGTATTTACCGAAAATCGAAGTTAGCCCCGAATTGGATAATGCGCACATCACGCTGATCAAGCCACCCAACCAACAGGATTTCATTGCTCGCAGTCGCTGGCCTGACAACTTGTCGACGTATTTGCACGGGGTGGTGCTGGATGCGTTAGCGCGGAGTGGCAGTTTCCAGTCGGTTTCCAGCCAAATGCTGGGTAAGCATGACAATTACCGCTTGGTGTTGCGCGTGTCTGCGTTTCAAGCCGAATACCCGCCCGGTGGCGAGGGCAGTGCGTCGGTGGATGTGGTGCTAGACGCGCTGTTGGTGCGGGTAAAAGATCAGCGCTTGCTGAGACAGCACCGTTACGCCATCCGTAAGGACAATGTGCCTGTCAGCACGGGTAAAATTGTGGCGGCACTCGAACAGGCGCTGGGCGAGGGGATTGCGGCGATGGTGGTGGATTTACACGGTGAGTGACTATACGGTTGTCGTGAAAACTTCGCTTGATGAATTCTAGATGAGCAGGTTTACAATTAATTAACCATCTGCAATACTTGAGCCATGCCAAAAAAGAAAAGCCAAGCCGTTGCCAGTTTCACTAGAATTATTGATGAACGCTATACCATCCCTAAACGGAAAGGTGGCGGTTCTATCAAAATTGAAGCGTGGGCAAATACGACTGGCGATATAGTGAAATACAACATTGCCTACATCAACCATGCACTTTTTATGGGCGACAATGGCAGGGTTATCGGCTACGACAACGCCCATGATTACCACCACAAACACCATTTCGGCGATATTTTTCCGGTAGAAGACTTCACCACTTACGAAGAAATCGTCGAGCGGTTTGAACGCGACATCGCGGAGTACCTGACATGAGCATTGAAATCAAATCCGGCACACTGAGTGACTTTTTTACATCTGCCAAGGAAACTGCGCGTCAAATTGACCGTGGCGAAACCATCACACCTAAACATACTATCTGGATGGATACCCACGATCTGATGCAACTCCTCAAGCCAGAACGGACAGCGTTGGTCAAATACCTTCGTCAGGAAAAACGGGTAGCGTTTGCCGAGTTACTGACCGCAATGAATCGTACTCCCGTCAGCCTTAACAATGACCTGAATATTTTAGCCAAATACAATTTGGTCAAAATTTTTAAGGAAACTAACCCCGGTCACGGGATGCGCAAAATGGTTGAACCGGGGTTTGGTAACGAAATGCTGGAATTTCGGGTTTGCTTGTAAAGCACTTCTCGCATTGCTTGCTCCGTCACTGGATACTTCAGCATGGTATGGATTGGGAATAATTCCAGCAATTTATCCACATACTGCGCTTCGTTCGGATGCACAAATACCAACACCTTGATGTGCGGTGAAAAGCGCTGTAACGCTCGCAAGGTCACGTCCAGATTGCACACATTCGCACCAGCATAATTGTTCCCAAAGCCATAGATGAATTCGCCCACCAGAAAGTCTGGTGCTTGTTGCTGTAAGGCTTTGTGTAATTTGCGAGCGGCGGTGAAACGCGTTTCGGCAATGCCCAGTTGCTGATACAACCCACTGAAGTTGGGGTGGATGGGTGATTCAATCAAAGAAAAAAGTGTTTGCATAATTCCGCCATAATAACCCTGTCACTGCCAATTATCGCACGATAGGGCATAATGTCTGTATTCTTGCAACACACTGAAAACAACATGGCAAACAATCACCTTATTCCACGCCACCGCACCGTTCCTGTGAAGGTGGGCAATGTCACCGTCGGTGGCGATTATCCGGTCGTGGTGCAATCCATGACCAACACCGACACGGCGGATGCAGTGCGTACTGCGGCGCAATGTGCCGAATTGTTCCGCGCAGGTTCGGAGCTGGTGCGCATCACCGTCAATTCCTTGGAAGCCGCGCAAGCCGTCCCCGAAGTGCGCGAACGCCTCGATAAAATGGGCTGTCATGTGCCGCTGATCGGCGATTTCCATTTCAACGGACACAAGTTGCTGACCGCCGTTCCCGAATGTGCGCAAGCTCTCGCCAAATACCGCATCAACCCCGGCAATGTCGGGCGCGGCAAAAAGCGTGATGAGCAATTCGCGCAAATGATCGAATTCGCCTGCCGCTACGACAAGCCGGTGCGCATCGGCGTGAACTGGGGTTCGCTTGATCAGGAATTGCTGGCAAGAAAGCTCGATGAAAACAACCGACGTGCGCAACCGCTGGAACTTTACGACGTAATGCACGCCGCGCTGATCGAATCCGCGCTGACCAGTGCCGCGAAAGCCGAAGAATACGGTTTGCCGCACGACCACATTATTTTGTCGTGCAAACTCAGCGAAGTGCAGGGTTTGGTGCGGGCTTACCGCGATCTGGCGAGCCGTTGCGATTACCCCTTGCACCTCGGTTTGACCGAAGCGGGCATGGGCAGCAAAGGGATTGTGTATTCAACGGCGGCTCTCGCGGTATTGCTGCAAGAAGGCATCGGCGACACCATCCGCATTTCCCTCACCCCCGAACCGCACGCCAAACGCGAGAAAGAAGTGATTGTCGGGCAGGAAATCTTGCAGGCACTGGGTTTGCGCTCGTTCACGCCGCAAGTGGTGGCTTGCCCCGGTTGTGGACGCACTTCCAGCGACTATTTCCAACGGCTTGCCGAAGACATTCAAAACTGGTTGCGCGAACAAATGCCGGTGTGGAAAGACCAATACGCAGGCGTGGAAAGCATGTCGGTCGCGGTCATGGGCTGTGTGGTTAATGGGCCGGGCGAAAGCAAACACGCTAACATCGGTATCAGTTTGCCGGGCAGCGGCGAAGTGCCGGTTGCGCCGGTTTACGAAGACGGGCAGAAAACCGTCACGCTGAAAGGCGATAATATTGCCCAAGAGTTTCAGGCGTTGGTTGAGGCTTACGTGCGAAAAACTTACGGATAACCCCAAAGGAGTACAACATGAAAAAACTATCAATGCTGGCAATCGCCGGTTTGTCGCTATTAGCCAGCAACGTCATGGCGGCGGTGAAAAGCGAAGCGGTGGAATACGAACTTGATGGCACAAAATTCGTCGGTCAGATGTATTACGACGATGCCGTGACAGAAAAACGCCCCGGTGTATTAGTCGTCCACGAATGGTGGGGTTTGAACGACCATGCGAAAAACCGAGCTGAAGAATTGGCGAAAATGGGTTACGTCGCATTCGCGGCGGATATGTACGGCGAAGGCAAATTCACCGATAAGCCCGAACAAGCCAAGGAATGGATGACGGAAATCACGTCCGACGTTGACGCATGGCGAGCCACCGCGAATGCAGGTCTGGAACAGCTCAAGAAAAGCGATAAAGTAGACGCGGAAAAACTCGCAGCGATTGGCTATTGCTTCGGCGGCGGCACGATGATGCAAATGGCTTACGGCGGTACGGACATTGACGGCGTGGTGAGTTTCCACGGTTCCTTGCCATCAGCACCGGATGGCACCGAAATCAAGACCAAAGTGCTGGCATTTCATGGCAATGCCGATGGCATGGTTCCGCAAGCAACGGTGAACAAGTTTACCGAGCAGATGGAGAAAACCGGTGCGGATTGGCAGTTTGTCGCCTATGGCGGTGATGTGCGCCACGGTTTCACCAACCCGAATGCGGGCAAATACGGCATTGAAAACCTTAAATACGATGAAAAAGCCGATCAGCGTTCTTGGGCGGGCATGAAAGCGTTTTTCGATGAAATCTTCAAATAAGCCTCAAAGCGAACGTGCGACACGGAAGCCACGGAAAATCTGGCGACCGCTGGCATAATCCTTAACCCGATAGGCGGCGCGTAAATAGCGCGGTCTGTCGTTCCACGAACCGCCACGTAGCACGCGCTCGTGGTGGTTCCCTGCCGTTTCCCACGCTTGTGCGTTCAGCGGTGCACCGTGATAAGAGTCGTGCCAGCAATCTTGCACCCATTCCCACACATTTCCACATAAGTCGTGTAAACCAAACGCATTGGCGGGATAACTGCCTACCGGTGTGGTCATGCCGTGCTGCATCTGGTGGTTGGCGTGTGCGCTGGTGATTTGCATCCCCCACGGGTAGGCGGTATTGCTGTTGCTGCGGGTGGCGTATTCCCATTCGGCTTCGGATGGCAGGCGATAGGTCACGCCATTCATGGCACTGAGCCAGTGACAATAGGCTTGCGCGTCATCCCAATTCACGTTGATGACTGGGCGGTTGCCGCGCCCCCAGCCGTTGTCGTCGGGTAATAGCAAGCCAGTCGCGTCGCAAAACGCATCGTATTCGTCGAAAGTCACGGGGTATTTACCGAGTGCAAACGCGGCAATGTAGACGTGACGGGCAGGGCGTTCGTTGGCAGTGCAACCGCCTTCCACATCGTCGCGTCCCTCTAGTCCGCCCATGAGGAAGCGCCCCGGCGGCAGGTGAATCATGCGGGGCAAGGGCAGGGCGGTGCTGTAGTCGGGTAGTGTTGCGTACATGCGTTTATCCTAAAGCAACGCGGTCGCGCTTTCCTGTTTGGCTGACAAGCTGTCTGTGGTAACTTGGCAGTTTTTATTGCTCAGGAATCAGGGTTATGCGTTGTCGGGTAAAAGTGTGCGGAATCACCTCAGTCACGGATGCGGCAATGGTCAGCGCGGCGGGGGCGGATGCGATTGGTTTGGTGTTTTACCCCAAGAGCAAACGCAATCTGAGCATCACGCAAGCGGCGGAAATTTGTGCCGCTGTTCCGCCTTTTGTTACCACCGTCGGCTTATTTTTAGATGCGTCAGCGGATGTGGTGCGCGAGGTGCTGGCAGCCGTGCCGTTGGATATTTTGCAGTTCCACGGTTCGGAAACGCCGGACTATTGCCGCCAATTTTCACGCCCCTATTTAAAAGCGGTGGGCATGAAAGGCTTGGCGGAATCGGGTGGCTTTGCGGCGTATGCAGTGCGTTTCCCCGATGCGCAAGGCTTTTTGGTGGATAGCCATGCACCGGGCGCGGCGGGAGGCACGGGCGAAACCTTTGATTGGACGCAAGTGCCGCAGGATTACCCCAAGCCGATTATTTTGGCGGGCGGGTTGACGGCGGACAATGTGGCGGAAGCAATTCGTACCAGCCGCGTGTATGCGGTGGATGTGAGCAGCGGGGTGGAGTCTGCGCCCGGCGTGAAGGATGCGGCGAAGGTGCGGGCGTTTATGGAAGGTGTCGCACGGCAGCAGGCAACGGATAGAATTTTGGCAATGGCTGAACGTTCAGTGGCGGATAGTGAAGGTCGTCGTTGGACGCGGGATGAGTTGTATGATCGGTAAGTATGCCCCCATTATTTAAGGAAATACGCAAGTGATAGATGTTATCCAACAATTGATTACTCAAGGCGAGAATGCCCAGATTGAATTCAAGTCGGGTGATGTGCGTCCTGATGCTGTGGCAAGGGAAATGACGGCTTTTGCTAATACGTTAGGGGGGACGTTGCTGATTGGGGTAGAAGACGATGGCAGTATTTCTGGAATCAGAGACACCAATATTGATCAGTGGATAGCAAATATCAGTCGTAACAATGTGATACCCGCAATACAGCCAAGTGTTGACCATGTTGTTGTGGCAGGCAAAACGATTTGTGCGATTACTATCCATAAAGGTAAAGATAAACCTTATCAAACACTGGATGGTAAGTATTGGTTGCGAGTTGGTTCGACTAATCGCACTGCTACTAAGGAAGAGTTAAGTCGTTTATTCCAACAAGCAGGTTTGGTGCATTTTGACACCGCACCGGTCGCGGATACGGGTATTGAAGGCATCGACTTTCGCTTGGTCGATCACTACTACCGAACTTATTACGAAACAGCATTCTTGGATTTAGCGATTGATGAGCAGCAAAGCTTGTTACAAAACGCCGATATTTTAACAGCGTTTGAGGGGGGGCAAGTTGCTACTGTCGGTGGTTTGCTGATGTTTGGTAAGCAGCCCCAACGCCGTCTACCGCATAGCTCGATTATGTTTGCAGTCTTTAAAGGCACGGATATTACAGATGATTTAGCGGATAAAAAGGAAGTCATTGGGACGTTACCAGAGTTGATCGACAAAACGGTGGGGTTGGTGCAATTATTTTTGCCGAATCCATCCACGATAGAGGGAACGCGCCGTACCGAAACCGTGTTAATTCCGTTGAAAGTGATTCGCGAGGCGGTTGTGAATGCGGTCGCGCATCGTGATTACTCTTTGAGTCAGCGCAAAATACAAGTGCATGTATTTAGTGATCGGGTTGAGATTACGTCACCTGGCAAATTAGCCAATACATTGACGTTGGCAAAAATCCGTTATGGTAATTCTGCACCACGCAATATCTTCTTGATGAAGTTTCTGGATAACTTGCGGTATTTTGATGGTTTGGGGCGTGGCATTCCAATGATGTTAAAGCTGATGCAAGAGCGGGTGATGTTTGAGGAGATTGGGGAGTTGTTTCGGGTAACGTTGCGGTTTTTTTAATCGATTGCGGCAAGTTGTAGAATAGACACACTTAGGTTAAATTCCCCCCACACTTTGGGCAAACAGGGGCTTGCATGACCATCATCGACACTCACGCGGACGCTTTCATTCAACGTTGGCAGGGCAAAGACGGCTCGGAAAAAGCCAATCTGCAACTGTTCCTCAGTGAGTTATGTGAATTACTGGGCGTGGAAAAGCCACAGCCTGCACACGCGGATAATACCTTGAATGCCTACGTGTTTGAGCGGCGTATTGATTTGCTGAAAACGGATCGCAGCGCCAATACGGGCTTTATCGACTTGTACCGCCGTGGTTGTTTTGTGTTGGAAGGCAAATCGACGGGCAAAAGGTACGGTTCGACGGGTTTAGATACCGCGATGAGCCGTGCTCGCAACCAAGCGGATGGCTATATTCGCAATTTACCCGCCTTTGAGAAAAAACCGCCGTTTATGATTCTGACCGATGTGGGGCATGTGTTGGAATTATATGCGGAATTTACCTGTTCCGGCTCAACGTATACCCAGTTTCCTGACAGTGCGTCGTACCGCATTAAACTCGATGATTTGCGCAAGCCTGAGATCCGTGCACGGCTGGCGGCGGTGTGGGCTGACCCGCATAGCCTTGACGAATCCAAAAAAGCCGCCAAAGTCACCAAGCAGATTGCGACGCAATTGGCAGCGTTAGCGAAATCGCTGGAAGCAGCGCACGCGGCGGAAACGGTCGGCACGTTTTTGATGCGTTGCTTGTTTACCATATTTGCGGAAGACGTGGCGCTATTGCCGCCAGACCGTTTCACCCACTTGCTGGAAAAGCTGCTGGAAATGCCGGAACGCTTTAAGCCAGCGGTGGAAAACTTGTGGGCGTTGATGGATAAAGGCGGGTTTGATGGCGGTGAAATGGTTGACATCAAACGTTTCAACGGCGGCTTGTTTGCCAAGGCTTCTGCGCTGATGTTAGACAAGACGCAAATTCAGATGCTATTGAAGGCGGCAAAGGCGGATTGGCGTTATGTCGAACCCGCGATTTTCGGCACGTTGTTGGAACGGGCGTTGAACCCGAAAGAGCGGCACAAGTTGGGGGCGCATTATACGCCGCGTGCGTATGTGGAGCGGCTGGTATTGCCGACGGTGCTGGAACCTTTGCGTCAGCAATGGCAGGACGTGCAGGTGGAAGCATTGTTGGAGGAGCGGCTGGCAGCCAAGGCGACTAGCAAAACCAAAGGGCGCAAGAACAAGGAAGCCATCGCTAAAATTCGCGCGTTTCATCAGCACTTGTGCCAGTTGCGGATTCTTGACCCGGCGTGTGGGTCGGGTAACTTTTTGTACGTGACCTTGGAGCATTTGAAGCGGCTGGAAGGTGAGGTGTTGGGGGTGTTGGCGGATTTGGGGGATACGCAGGGTTCCTTGGAAATGCAGGGCGTGTCGGTGAATCCGCAGCAGTTTTTGGGGCTAGAGGT
>CAYNNA010000090.1:0-12225 GCA_964398375.1 uncultured Thiothrix sp. | reverse complement strand
GCCTTTAACTCATTGATCCGTGAATCAAAGGGCTAGGCTCTGAATCGCTGCTCGTCTTTACGTCAGACGGTGTGGAAACCTAGCGTTTAGGGCGATATGCTACAAACTGTTACCCATTAAAATCATAAGCACTGCTAGGGAACTGCATGAATTGTTATTCCGATACGCACACCGCCGCGTTATTGGCGGTGAATGATTTGCCCGATGATCCGCAGGTCTTGCGGGAATGGTTGGCGCAAACCCGTCAGGCACTTAAGCGTAGCGAAGAACGTTACCAAATGCTGATGTCGTCTATGAGCGATCTGCTTTTCCTGATAGATGCCGACGATTGCTTATTGGATGTTCAGTGCCGTTCCCCCCAGCTCTTGTTCGCACCGCCTGAAACATTTCTCGGCAAACCCATTACAGCGGTGCTGCCGTCGAATACGAGTGAGCCTTATCTGGAATGCGCTGACCATGTACGGCGCACTGGTGAGAACCGTCGTTATGAATATTCGCTGATGCTTCAGGGAGAAACCCGTTGGTTCATGGCATCGCTTAACCGTCATGAAGAGGGCGGTAAGTTGGTGGTTGATGTACGCGACATTACCCAGCGTAAACAGGATGAAGCGGAAGCCCGTGAACAAACCCGTTTATTCAATTTGATTACCGAGAACATGCACGACTACATCGGCGTGCTCAATCTCGATATGAGCGTGTTGTATGCCACGCCATCGCTGTATCAGCGCACGGGCTATAGTGCGGAGGAGTTTCGTTGTCTCCCCTTTGATGATTTGATGACCCCCGAATCCCTGACGCGACTCCAGCAATTGGTGGCAGACAATCTAACCCCGGAGAAATTAGCCGACCCGCAGTGTGAGATTGCCTTCGAGGTGAATCTTGATGTCATTCGCAAGGATGGTTCGCACTATTGGTGTAATAGCAGTCACCGGCTGATTCGGGATGCACAAGGGCGACCCGAATACATTCTCGAAACCGGGCGCGATATTACGGAGCGTAAACAAGCAGAAGAGTTATTGCTGCGCAAGGATGCCTTGTTTGAAGCCGTGGCGATTGCGATGCAGGCATTGTTGTTTGAACCTTGCATCAATGAAGCCATGCAACAAGCCTTGGCTGCGGTGGGGAATGCCACCAAACAGGATCGGGTGTATTTATTTGAATATCACGTTGACCAGCTCACGGGTGAACGTTTCATGAGTCAACGTTACGAATGGGTACGCGATGGCATTAGCATCCAAATCGATAACCCTGAGTTACAATACTTGTCGTTTGACGGCTTGTTTCCGCGTTGGTTTGACACGCTGTCAGAAGGGCGAGCGGTATCAGGTTTGGTAGCGACGTTTCCTGAGACGGAACGTGCCATTCTCGAAGCGCAGGATATTGTGTCGTTGATGGTTGTACCCGTGAACGTGGAGGGGCGTTTTTGGGGCTTTATCGGTTTTGATAACTGCTACATTGATTACCAATGGGGGCTGGAAGATCAGGCAATCCTCACCTCGATGGCGGCATCGGTCGGCGCGGCGGTAATACGGCATCGCTCGGAAGTGGCGTTGCGGGAAACCAATCTGAAGCTGGCGCAAGCCACCGAACATTCCCGCGCGATGGCGGCGAAAGCCGAAGAAGCCAGCAAAGCCAAAAGCTTGTTTCTCGCCAATATGAGCCACGAAATCCGCACCCCGATGAATGCGATTATTGGCATGAGCCATTTGGCATTGGGTAGCGAGCTGAATCAGCGTCAGCACGATTACGTGGTTGAAATACAAAACGCGGCACAATCGTTGTTACGTATCATCAACGACATCCTCGATTTTTCCAAGATCGAAGCGGGCAAATTAACGCTGGAAATGGCCCCTTTCCGTTTGGAAGACGTGGTAAGTAATGCGTTAACCTTGCAGCGTCAACGCGCCTTAGAAAAAGGCATTGCGTTGTTATTCGAGTTGCGCAGCCCGCATCTGGAGGGGGAGCAGGGCTTTTTCTTAGGTGATGCCTTGCGTTTGGAACAAATACTCACCAACTTACTCACCAACGGTGTGAAATTCACCAGCCAAGGGCATGTGGCGTTGTACATTGATGAATTGGAACGCGGGGCAAGTAGCAGCCGTTTACGCTTTTGCATCGAAGATACCGGCATCGGCATGGATAGCGTGGTGGTGAATGGTTTGTTTCAGGAATTTTCGCAGGCGGATGATTCGACCACGCGCCGTTACGGTGGTACGGGCTTGGGTTTGAGTATTGTGAAACGTTTGCTGGATTTGATGGAGGGTGAGGTCACGGTGAGCAGTGAACCGGGGCAGGGATCGCGTTTCACCGTGACGCTTACCTTGCCACATGCGTTGTCACCTGCGGTTAGCCAAACACATGCGCCAGAAGCCACACCCCCGGTTGTTGCGCTGCCGTTACGGGATAAGCGTATCTTGGTGGTGGAAGATAACCCGATTAACCAATTGATTGCTTCTGAAATCCTCACGCAATACGGGGCGATAGTGGAGTGTGCGGATAACGGGCAAGAGGGTGTGGACAAAATCTTTGCCAGCGCATCACCCGCGTATGACCTGGTATTGATGGATATTCAAATGCCGGTGATGGATGGCTACGAAGCCGCCCGCATGGTGCGTACTGATGCCCGTTACGCTGCCATGCCGATTATCGCGCTGACGGCAAATGCCATGCACGAAGAAAGAGAACGTTGTTTGGCAGTGGGGATGAATGCGCATGTGGCGAAACCGTTTGAACCCAATGCTTTGCTGCAAACACTCATAGGCTTGATCGAATAAATCGAACGTAACATTAGAAACAATCCACTGTAAAATTCATCAGTGGCTCCTTATACTGCGCTTCTTCCAATCAGTTTTATAGATTGTTAAGTAATTGTTAAATTGTTTTTTCTCAAAAGGAGATTCCCATGTTTGCAAATAAAGAAGGTCAGCGTATTCCTAGCGTGACATTCCGCACCCGCCAAAACCATGAGTGGGTAGATGTATCCAGCGATGCATTGTTCGCGGGCAAGACCGTCATCGTGTTCTCACTGCCGGGCGCGTTTACCCCGACTTGCTCATCCACCCACGTGCCACGTTACAACCAGTTGGCGGATACCTTCAAAAAGTATGGTGTTGACGAAATCGTGTGCATGTCCGTCAACGACACCTTCGTCATGAACGAGTGGAAAGTTGACCAGAAAGCCGACAAAATCACCTTCATTCCAGACGGTAACGGTGACTTCACCGATGGCATGGGGCTGCTGGTCGACAAAAACGATCTCGGTTTCGGCAAGCGTTCATGGCGTTATTCCATGCTGGTCAAAGACGGCGTGGTGGCTAAAATGTTCATCGAACCGAACAAGCCGGGCGACCCGTTTGAAGTATCCGATGCGGATACCATGCTGGCTTACATTGCCCCGAATGCCAAAGCACCACTGGATGTGACCGTGTTCACCCGTCAAGGTTGCCCATTCTGTGCGAAAGCCAAAGGCATGTTGCACGACGCAGAAATTGACTTTGACGAATTGGAATTGAACCGCGATTATACCAACCGCAGCTTGCGTGCGATCGCGGGTGTGGATATGGTTCCGCAAGTGTTCATCAACGGTGAACTGATCGGCGGTTCGGACAAATTGGAAGCGTGGTTGAGCGCACGTTAATCAGGAGCAAGGCATGAGCCAACATTACGATTTAATCGCCATCGGCGCGGGTAGCGGTGGTTTGTCAGTGGTCGAAAAGGCTGCGAAACATGGCGCGAAGTGTGCGGTCGTGGAAGTCAATGACGACCTCGGCGGGACGTGCGTCAACCGGGGTTGCGTCCCCAAAAAAGTGATGTGGTTTGCCGCGAACTTGGCTCATGCCCAGCACGATGCGCAGGATTACGGTTTCGCCACCGTCCCCGGTAAGCTCGATTGGGGCAAGCTGGTCAATAAGCGCGATAACATGATTGGCGGCATTACCGACTGGTACATGGATAGCTTTTTGGCAGAAGCAGGCATTGACCTGATTCAGGGGCAAGCGCGTTTTGTCGATGCGACAACGCTGGAAGTGGATGGCAACACTTACACGGCTGACCACATTGTGATTGCCACAGGTGGTCGCCCGATTGTGCCAACGGATATTCCCGGTGCAGAACACGGTATTACTTCTGACGGCTTTTTCGAGCTGGACGAGCAGCCGATGAAAGTTGCGGTTGTTGGTGGCGGCTACATCGCGTTGGAATTGGCGGGTGTGTTGAATGCACTTGGTTCAGAAACGCACATGCTGCACCAAGGTTTCCCCGTGTTGATCGGTTTCGATAGCCTGATGCAGAAAACCCTGCGCACGCAAATGGAAGCTGACGGCATTGTGTTCAATGACACTGCGAAAATTGCCAGCGTGGAAAAGCAGGCTGACGGCAAACTTACCGTCAACTATGCGGATGGCAGTGCGCTGACTGATTTGGATCAGTTGTTGTGGGCGATTGGGCGCAAGACCAACACCGACGACATTGGTTTGGAAAACATTGGCTTGGAGCTTGCGCCCGGTGGTTTCATCGACGTGAACGACTATCAGGAAACCAGCGTTCCCGGTGTCTACGCGATTGGTGACATTATCAATAAGCGCGGAGTGCAACTGACTCCGGTAGCGATTGCGGCGGGTCGCCGCCTCGGTGATCGTTTATTCGGTGGCATGAAAGACCGTAAGTTGGATTACAGCTTGATTCCAACCGTGATGTTCACGCATCCACCGATTGGCACGATTGGTTTGTCGGAAGAAGCGGCGCGGGAAAAGTACGGCGATGCGGTGAAGGTGTACAGCACCGAATTTACCCCGATGTATTATTCCTTCGTTAAGCACAAAGCCAAGACCGCGATGAAGTTGGTCGTGGTCGGTGCGGAAGAAAAGATCGTTGGTTGCCACGCCATCGGCTTAGGTGTGGATGAAATGATGCAAGGTTTCGCGGTTGCCATCCGTATGGGGGCGACTAAGCAGGACTTTGATGACACCATCGCGATTCATCCCGTCAGTGCCGAAGAAATGGTCACGATGAAATAATCCCCGTAGGGGCAGACCTCCGTGTCTGCCCTTTTTTACACATTATTTCCGCAGCAAACTCACCCCTCCCATCACCAACGCCATCCCCATCAAATGAAAAGCCAAAAATAATCCATGCACGGTGCATGGAGCTGGCTAAAATACTCCAATCGCGTTACTGACAGGGATTTTATGTTGCAGCTAAAACCAACGTTTGTGTGTGTGTGCTTATGCCTGATGATTGGATGGACCAAAGTGGCAGTGGCGGAAACCCCTGCTTGGCACAAAGTGGCTTACCAAGTGCCAGCGAAAGCGTCCATCACCCAGTTGGCGCATAAGCATTACGATTTGTTCGCATTTTTTCTGAGCAATGCACTACATGGCGAGGGCAAAACCACCTTCTTACAAGTGACCGAACAGGTACGCAATAAAATTCAGTGGCGCGACAAGCAGGGGGATAATGCTTATCTGGATGCCTTTATCCGCTCGTATCCGTTTGTGAAAAAAGTCGATTTGCAGGGGATGCCGGATAGCATTTTGCTGATTGCGTATTTGGAGTCGCAGTGGCATGGCAAAAAAGGTAAAAAATCCGCCGATTACGGCTATTGGCAATTGACCCCGGAAGTCTTGAAAGAAATTCAGACGCTGGATTATGTCAGTGATGCGATCAAAACCACGGGCATCAATAAGTTACGCTCAAATGCCAGCTTGAGCACCCAGGCGGCACAAGCGCATCTGCATCGCTACCATTTCTATTTTGCGGATGTGGCAGGCTTTGCAGAAAGCGATGCCTGGTTATTGACGTTTACCGCGTATAACTGGGGTTCGGGCAATGTCAAACGTCTGATTGCGGATATGGAAAGCCGGGGAATTGAGCCTAATTTTGCCAATTTTTACCATGCACTGTATGCCCAACACCTCAAGCAGCCGGGCGATAGATCCTTGAAAGCGGCGGTGGAATACGTGCCAAGTTTGTGGAATATCGCGCAACTGCTCAAGGATGCGTATTAGCATGAATGCCGACCCTATCATTTTTTATCATCTTGCCATTGCCTTAGGTATTGGCTTGCTGATTGGGGTGGAACGTGGTTGGCAACAACGGGAGGCGCATGACGGTAAGCGGGTTGCAGGCGTGCGCACGTATGGTTTGCTGGGGTTATTGGGTGGTTGCACGGCTTTGCTGGGTGGGCAATTGGGGGCAGTGACCATCGGCTTGGTATTTATTGGGGTCGCGCTGGTATTGGTCACCACTCATTGGGCGAATTTGCAGGCAACACAGTGCAGTGATGTGAGTATCACCAGTTTGGTAGCGGGTTTGCTGGTATTCGTGTTTGGGTTGATGGCAGTGAGTGGGCAGGAAGAGGAAGCCGTAGCGGCAGGTGTTGTGACCATCATGTTGTTAGCCTACAAGCCACAATTGCACCGTTGGGTAAGGGCATTGGAGGAAAGTGAATTACGGGCAGGAACCAAACTGCTGCTGATGTCAGCGGTCATCTTGCCAATATTACCCAACGCGGGTTTTGGACCTTGGCAGGCATTAAACCCGTATGAATTGTGGTGGATGGTGGTACTGATTGCAGCGATTTCGTTCGTGGGCTATTTTGCACTCAAATTGGTTGGGGTGCGGAAAGGGGCATTGCTGACCGGGTTGTTGGGTGGTTTGGTGTCATCGACGGCATTAACGCTGAGTTTTTCGCGATTGGCTCGGCAAGAAACCGTGCTGACACCAGTATTGGCAACGGGGATTTTGCTAGCGTGTGGAACGATGTTCCCCCGTATGTTGCTGGTGGCGAGTTTGTTAAATCCGGCAATGTTTGCGTCATTGTGGTTGCCAGTGTTGTTGATGGCGCTAATAACGTATGCGCCTGCACTGGGGTATTGGTTTATGGAAAAAAAACATCTGGCGGCTGAACCACGGGTACAGTTGCACAATCCATTGGAGTTAGGCACGGCACTGTTGTTCGGGGTGTTATTGGCGGTGATTATGTTGCTGGGCAAAGCCTTGCAGGATTGGGTGGGTGCAATGGGCGTGCTGCTGTTGGCGGCAGCGTCCGGGGTGGCGGATGTGGACGCGATTACCTTGTCGGTGTCACGTTTAAGCCTAAACGGGCTAAACGTATCGACTGCTGTGTTCAGCATTGTGTTGGCCGCAGCGGTGAATTCTTTGGTGAAAGCGGGAATGGCACTTAGTATTGGTGGCAGGGGCGTAGGCTTACGGGTAGGCGTTCCGCTATTGTTAGCCGCTGCCACGGGAATCATCATGGCGTGGTATCAGTGGGTCAATATTTAGTACAGCAAAAACGGTTCACGGGCGATTTCCCACGCCTGTTCGTCGGGCTGGGTGAGCGTATCCAAATCCGCTGGGGTGGCTTGCGGGTCATCCACCCATTCGCGCAGCAAGGTGGAGCCGTTGATCACGTCAATCGCGAGTTTGCCGAATTCGTATTCGTAAGGGAAATCCCGCCACAGCGGATAATCGGTGTACAACTGACGGATGGCTTTGAACGCCAACGCTTGCACGTGCCACGGGCGGAACGCGGCGTGGTCGTAATGCGGCGCTTCGACGTGGATTTGCACCCCCGCACACAGTTTGCCCGCGTGTTTGTGGAAGGTGGGTTCAAACCAACATTCGCGCAAGCGACAGCCGTGCAGCCATTGTGGGGCAAGGGTTTGCATGGTGTGAATAATGGCGCGTGCGTCAATATCGGGTGCGCCGAACAGTTCCAATGGGCGGGTCGTGCCGCGTCCTTCTGAAAGGGTCGTGCCTTCCAGCATTACTGTTCCGGCGTAACAACGTGCCATTGACAGATTGGGGGCGTTGGGGCTGGGGTTGATCCATTCGCGTTCACCCAAGGGCCAGCCGTAACCCGGTGCTTGCTTGGGTTGCCAGCCTTCCATGCCGATCACGCGGTATTCGAGCGTGAGCCGGAGTTCGCGGATAAACCATAAACCCAATTCGCCCATCGTTAAGCCGTGCCGCATGGGCATTGCGCCCGCGCCGACGAAACTTTCCCAGCCAGCACGTAAGGTTAAGCCTTCGACGGGGCGACCAGCAGGGTTGGGGCGGTCGAGTACCCACACGCTTTTGCCGTGTTGTTCGGCGGCTTCCAGCACATAGCGCAAGGTGGTGATGAAGGTGTAAATGCGGCAACCTAAATCTTGCAAATCCACCAGCAAGACATCGAAGGTATCCATCATCGCTGGGGTAGGGCGACGTACTTCCCCGTACAGGCTGAAAATCGGAATGCCGTGCTGCGGGTCGATGAAGTCGGGCGATTCCATCATATTGTCTTGCTTGTCGCCTTTAATGCCGTGTTGCGGGCCGAATGCGGCAGTGAGGTGAATGTCCGGCAATGCGGCGAGTGCATCCAGCGAATGGGTCAAATCGGCGGTGACGGAGGCAGGGTGTGCGAGCAAGGCAACCCGTTTGCCGTGCAAGGGCGCACGCAGGTTGGCATCGTTTAGAAAGCGGTCAAGACCAAATTGCATGTACAAATCCGTCATTATGGTGGAAATCCGGGCGTGTGGCGGGGTGCTGCAATGCCCAGTAGGACTTTTCGCCGCTGGTGGTTTCCAGCACCGCCGTTATCCCCAGTTGCCAAGGCTGTTGGGTGCAATTGTCGGGTAAATCAGCACTGGCAAGCAAGGCTTCTAACACGAATTCATTGCCGCGTACTGCGGTGCTGATTACGGGTGGCTGTTGCGCTTGCCACATCAGCCGTTCCCGGTAAGCACTGAACGCATACGCCGCCCATTGGCTCGAAGGCGAAAAGTTGAACTCATGATAACGGTTTTCACCCAACACGCGAATGAATGTTTCAAAGCAGGTATGTTCCCACAAGCCATCGGTGGCGGTTGGGGTTTGCGGGCGGGGAATGTTGAGGGCGGCGAGTGTGCCGCTGAGGGTGTAGCGCAGGTGTAAGCCGCCAGCGGTGGGTGTTACTTGCACTTGTAACGCATCGACGGCAGGGCAGGGGGTGCTGGGGTGGCAATGCAGGCTTAGCACGGTGGGCGATTCAGGCGAATTCAAGTACGCCGCCTTTGTCCTGATGCATTTTCAGGAAACGCGCGGTGATCATGTCCATTGTCGCAATGTGTTGTTGTAACCAAGCGGGCAATTCGGTTTCGAGGTAGTGGCGCAAGGCGGGCAGGTCGCGGGTCGCTTTCCAGTGAGCAAATGCGCTGGTCATGGCATTGAGGGCGAGGTCGTGTTCGTCTTTGTGTACGGGGTAGGGGCGGAATTCGATGATCAGCATATTGCGGTTTTCTTGCTCGAAATGCGCGGTGGTGTGGTGGAGCAGCGCGTCGAGGTGTGCGTCGATGGTGGCAATATCTGGCGTGGCTTGTGCCAGAAGGGGGTAGAGGGCGTTGAGCATGACCCGCTCTTCTTCGTGGAGTTGGGTCATGGCGGGGATTTCTTGGGGCATGAAGGCGTTTTCAGCAATGTGCATGGCAAACCTGTTCCTGTTAAAGCGATGGGCGCAAAGTGTGGTGTAGAGGGGCGGGAATTTCAATTATCCTTGTTGGCGGGGCTGGTATGGTGGCGGGGTGTGTTTAGTTGATTGCATGAAGACCCTCACCCCCCAGCCCCCTCTCCCGCGAAGCGGGCGAGGGGGAGCAAGAGGGGATTTCGATAAATTGTCGGACTAAAGTCCGATCCACGGGAAGTCTGTTGTAGGTCGGGCTTCAGCCCGACAGCTTTGATTATTAGATAGACAATCATGTGACCTCAAAAAAATGTTACATGTAACGTTACATGTAATCCATTCGTGTGCGATGCAACGGGCTGAAACCTTATGGGTGTGGAGTTAATCGGGCAACACCACCGGGCGCAAGGCTTCAAAAGCCTGCTTGTGTCGCAGTTGATCGAATCCAAACAAGCCAGCCGTACCAGACAGCGGCGACACGTAGTCAGTTTGGTGCGCAGACTTGCCCAACCATTCACAAACCATGATCTGGTGATGCAGGTCTACAAAGGCGGCGATCTGTTCACGCTGTTGGAGATACTCGGCTTTCAAGTTTTCCGCCTGTTTTAGCCACAGACCCGGTTCAATATTCCCCTTAATTGCGCTGATGACTTCCCCGACTTGCTGGAATGTTTGCAGCAACGTTTCAAGCGCGGCGGCGCGGTTCGCCAATTCGCCTTTTTCTGTGGTGCGCTGGCGTAGCTTTTGCAAACCTTCAACCGCTTTATCAGCGGCTTTTGTATCACCGGACAACGTAGCATCGGCTAATTGTTGTTGAAGTTCCGCTTCATGGGTGGGGATGTGTTCCTTTAGCGATTGCTGCAAGCTGGTTATTTATGGCTTGTTCCCGGCTTTTCAGTAATTTGCTGGCGAACTGTACAGCCTCACACAGGCTTTTTGATGCGGAAATCCAGTTTTGAATGATGGGATCCAGGCGACCTTTACGCATCTTGGGATTATTGCGGACATTGGGCGCAAGGTTTGCCAGTGTTTGAATGCCAGCGTTTACCACCGCATTCAGCGTATCAAGGTGAGGGGCAACGGCGGGCGGTATGTCCTGCTTTTCAATCCGTGCCAATTCGTGGAAGTCAATTTTCATCAGTAAGCCTTTAGGCAGTTAATAACCCTTCCAGCATATCCGGCATAAACGACAAAAAAACCCGGCAAAACTCCGACAGCGTGCTTGCTGGAGATTCGCCTAATGATCACACCCCGCAAAAACCGCAGAATCAAACCAAGCAAACAGTAACGAGGTATGCAATGGATGATGACAAAAAGCCCCAAGAGCGGCTAATCAGCGAAAACAAAGCTGCGGCTTTACTTGGTGTAGGTCGCCAACGGTTCAAGAAATTGAAAATCCCTTATATCGCACTGGCAGGGCGGCGCATGTTCCAACGTGATGACATCCAAGCCTTCAAGCAGCAACAACAAACCGTAACATATGAGATTTAACAAATGAGCAAAGATTTTTACGCCTCAATGGGGGCAATGCGGAAACAAGGCGGCGAATTCCGCCAACAAGCCGACAAGCTAGAAAGTAGCTTTGACAAACCGCACCGATACCCGCAGCCGTGACCGAATGGGACAACATGCCAGCGGTAGGAAATGAAGCATGGTAAAGCGTAGCGGATTTGAGCGCGGCGACATTGTGCGGGTGAGTCTTAACCCAACAGTGGGGCGGGAAATGCAAGGCGATATGCGCCCCGCACTGGTGCTTTCCACCCGCGAATTCAATAACACCGTCGGCACGGCATTGGTAGCACCGATTACCCAAGGTGGCAACCTTGCACGGGTAGCGGGTTTCGCCGTGCCATTAATGGGCAGTGGCACAGACACACCGGGCGTTGTTCTGATTAGCGCCGTGCGAACACTTGACCTTGTGGGCAGAGGTGCAAAGCGTATCGAAACCGCACCCGATAGTATTGTCGACGCAGTGCTTGAAATACTCGCGGGTATTATCGAGTAATTTATGCCTCTTCTTCTGGCAATTCCGGCAAGGTATAAGGGGTTGCAGCAAGTAAGCCGTGCATGTACATCAAGCCCCCATGCGGGCGATTAATCTCGGCTAGTTCGTAGATGTATGCAAACACCTCGTCCGCTTGCTCGGTAGGAACAGCGACCGTCAGCACTTCTTTTTCCGAGGTTTCGCCAATGCCGCGATAGCGTAGCGGGGTTAAACGCCCGTTGCCGCGTGCGTAATGAATATCCACTGCGGTCAGCCCGCGTTCTTCGGTTAAGGCTTTGGCTACCTTCATGGCGCGACCTTTGGGCAGGATACAGGTGATGACTTTTTGCGAAATGAGGGTAGGGGTAACACTTAACATGTTGGGCGTACTCATGAGCCTTGATGGGGGTAATCGGTGAGGCGTTCGACGATTTCGGGGGGAATGAAGGTAGCCGCTTTTTCCAGCGGCGTGACCCACATAAAGCCCATGCCGGGCGTATCCATTTTGCCTGCCAGATACATTTTTTCAAACACGCGGTCGAGCTGGTCGGTGGACACCACAATATTGATGACTTCTTTTTCCGCTTCGATGGCTAAGCCCATGATGCCGAGGCGTTCGCGCACCCCGCGCCCGCGTGCGTAGTGGATGCTTGCCCCTTGTGCGCCTGCTTCTTGGGCAGCTTTGACGATTTCATCCGCCAAACCGCGTTGCACAATCGCGGTGATCAGGGCGACATCGGTCAAGACAACAATTTCACGTTTGCTCATGCGGGTTTACCTTGGGTTGAAGCGTGTTTGGGGGCTTGGTCATAGTAACGTT
>CAYNNA010000089.1:0-12320 GCA_964398375.1 uncultured Thiothrix sp. | reverse complement strand
CGACGACATCAAGCCGACGAGATTGAGTTGTGGGTGGTAAAATGAGAATTGCTGTTAAGGTTGGTTGCTTCTGGCTCTGATGGAATCAAAACTATCGTCCACCAACAATTCACCGTTGCGGAACACGGGGCGCAGCAAATTGTTTTCCCACGACAGCGCATCCTCGCGAATCGTTTTGATCGTGCCTGCATCCTTGATGACCGCCAGCCGCCCACGTTTGGAGTGTTTGCCGGAATCAGTCACAGGCTGTTTATACACATCACGCCATTCACCATTGATCTGCATCGCGGAAGCCTTCATCGCAAACCGCAAAGTATCGCGGTTAACCTTCTGCAAAACCCGCCGCCCATGCCAAACGCGACGTTTTCGGTGGAAAAGCCCGCCTGTTGAATGCGTTGCAAAATCACGCCGATGGAATTCACATCCACCCCATCGCCTTGAATCACCCGCACGCAATCGCTCAACACTTTGTAACTCTTGCTGTTTACGCGCCCGCCGAATTCGGCATACAAGCGTTCCAACACTTCCGGCACGACGGCTTCCGGCACACCAGAATCGGGGCGAATTACCACGGTTGCACCACTACTTTCCACTTGCGCACGCAATTGCTTGCCCCAAATCTCGGAAACGGCGTGGTAAATGTCGTAGGAATCGGAAACGACGGCGAGCAATTTCCCCGCTTGCCCGAATTGTTGCAGCATATTGACGTAAGCATCCGCTTCACCTTCACGCCCCCATGCGGTCATGGTGGAATGTTCTGCCGCTGGGATGGAAAACCCTGCCATGTCCGCGCCGTAATACTTGCGTGCCGCCAGCAATGCCACGACGGTATCCGTTCCCATGAAATTGACCAAATGCGCCATGCCGCCGAGGGCTGCGGATTCGTGAGAAGATACCCCGCGTGCGCCAAAATCATGCAACTTGAACGGCAACTCCGCCGCCGGATTATCGCAAGTGGCTTCAAGGGCTTGCCGAATGCTTTGCTTCACCTGCCATGACAGCGTGGCAACGGTGGTCGGATACCACACTGCCCGCAGCAACGCCGTTTCCAGATACGAAGTCAGCCAAAACGCTTGCGGGTCAGTATTGCGGATTTGCACCAACGCATTGCCGGTGGGGACAATCATGCCTTCGGGTAACGCTTGGATTTCAATCGGCAAAAAACCGCCGTGCTGCTGCACAATCTGTTCCCAGCCTTGGCGGAAAAACGGCACACCGTGCGCGGCAAATAACGCTTCCGCTTCATCAATATCCGCTGTGGTAACGGGTTTGAGCAGGTATTCCTTGATGAATGCCTGCAAACCAAAGAACAGTGTTTGCGGGAATTGCCCGCCGCGTGACTCGATGTAAGATGACACCACTTGCGTCCCCGCAGGGTATTGCAGAAAGTGGCTGGCTTTGTAGCTGTCAGTGTTGAGAATCAAGTTAGTGAACATAGGAAATCCTCCTGTGTTGAGTTAAACGCCGGTCTATCCAGCGTCGGGATGTAGGTCGGACTTTAGTCCGACTGGTTTGGTGTGGATGTCGGACTAAAGTCCGACCTACGGTTTAACCAATCATCGTTTTGATGATCTGAAAATGGTCTTCAAACAGCCGTTCGGGATCAAGGTCGCCCAACGGAACCCAGAACGCATGTTGCGCATCATCGCCGCCTTTCACTTTCGGCAAGCCGTGTGCATCGGGTTTCAGTTCAATCAGAAACGCATGGGTAATGGTGCGCCCGCGTGCCGAACGGTACGGATCGTCGAACACTTGCTCTTTCACAATCGACCCCGCCAACACAGGTGCAGGCACTTTGATACGGGTTTCTTCACGCAATTCGCGGATTACCGCATCACGCAGCTTTTCGTGCGGGTCAAGGAAACCGCCGGGTAATGCCCATTGCCCTTTGCCGGGGCGAGCTTTGCGTTCGATCAGCAAGATGTGTCCGGCTTGCACCACCACCGCATCCACGGTAACAAACGTTGGTGCATAGGGCGCGGCTTCCCAGCCCTTGCGGTACTGATTGACGAATTCCCACTCGCTGGCAATGTGCGCAAAAGTGTCAGATTCGCGGAAATTTTCCAGCCAAGTCTGCACGGTTGCAGGTACATCTGCGTTGGTTTTGCCTCGCTGGAAATATTGTTCGCGCAAAGGCGTAGATGACACTCCGCGCACGTTTTCCACCGCGACCGATTGCCATTGCGGGAACATCGACAGGTAGTAGGAACTGTGGTCTTTGCTATGCCCAATTAAGCCAATGCGCGGCGCGGCACTGCCCACTTTGGGTGGAAAACGGCAAGTAATGCCATGCACGGTTTGTTGTACACGGGTAATCCAGCCTTGCTCGTTGTAGGTGTCATCCAGCAACGGCGCGAGAATCAAGCGTTCGCCCGCCTCAGGAAACGTGGCACGAATAAACGTTTCACGCTCGGCAAATGTCCAAGGATTCCGCAAGGTACGTGGTTGGCAACTCGAACCGACCAGCACAATCACGCGCTCGGCACGTTGCAACGCGGTTTCCACCACGGCTTGATGCCCTGCGTGAAACGGCTGAAAGCGACCAATGAAGACCAGAAAATCGAAATCAGGTTTGAACATGTCAGTAAGCTCCTTACTGAGAATGGTTGAGCTTGGTCTATCCAAGCTATTTATGATTAAACGCTGATCAGTTTGCAGCGTCAATACCAAATATCTGCCACAGACTACCGCTTAAGTGTTAGAATTTTCAACACAAAGGGCAAAACATATTTCAGGGGCTTCGCATGTTGGAACATCAGGACTTTTGGCTGGAAATCATTAAGGTCATACCGGCGTATTTATGGGTGATTGGGGCATTCAGCGCTTTTTTATTGGTATACGATCTGTATTCGCGGCAATTATTGCGCAGTGCTTATGCGAAACAACACCAGAATGGGTTGACTGATTTAGCGCAGGTTGAACGCGCACTCGATGATGTCCTCACGGTGGCGGCGCGAAATCCACATTGGCACATTGAAGTCAGTGCAGCAGACAAGGCGCAGGTGTTACGGCGCTTGCAAAGCAATGGTGAGATGTTGAGCGGTTGTCGTGTGTTATGGTTGGATGATCGCCCCGATACGCTGGTGAATGAAATTCGCCTGTTGCAATATTTGGGTTTGGACGTTATCACCGTCACCTCGGCGGGCGAAGCCTTGGGGCATCTGAAACAGACCAGTTGCGAACTGTTGGTGTCGGATATTGCCCGCCCTGAAGGGCAGTCGAATGGCATTGCTACCTTGCAAACCTTGCACGATCATTACCCCACTTTGCCCGCGATTTTCTATGTGGGTAATTTCAATGCGCAAGACGGTGTGCCTGCGGGTGCATTTGGTATCACCAACCGCCCTGATGAATTGCTGCACCTGATTCTGGACATTATGGGGCGTAAGTGTTTGTAGCCATTAGTTCAACGCCTTGAGCGTTAGCGACACACTAGCCAGCAACAATAACACTCCAATCAGGCGCGTCATGTGCGCTTGCGTTAACCCCGTATGCACATGACCGCCTAACCACAACGCCCCCAACATCAGCGGCAATGCCAACAACGCATTCCACCACACCGTTTGCGCCAGCAACAATCCGGCAATAAAAAACGTCACAATCCGCACCGCCCCTTCAATAAAAAACAGTGCCGAAAACGTCGCCCGCAACAGCGTTTTATCCTGAATCCGATGGTTCAAATAAATCACATACGGCGGCCCGCCTGTGCCAAATAGCCCGCCGACCGTGCCGCCTGTGAAGGATGCCGGAATCGCCCACCAAGCCGACACTGGCTTTTCACCCTTCAAATTCAGCAAACTGCGCACCGCAAACACGAAGATAAACGCTGCCAAGATCAATAACATCGGGGTAAGCGGTAAATTTACCAGCAATTGCGTGCCGACCATCACCCCTATCAGGCTGAAGGGAACCAACATGCCGACTTCACGCCATTGCACCCGCTGCAAATCCAGCCCACCCATTACCAACGATGCAGTGAAATCCAGCAGCAAAATCAGCGGAACCACAAAGGTCAGCGGTAAAAACAACGCCAATAACGGCACTGCGATTAACCCCGATCCAAACCCTGCAATGCCGCGAATAAAATACGCCAGCACCACAACCGCCGTCGCAGCGGCATACTGCCAGACTTCCATTAGGCGTACAGTGTTTGCGGGTCAATCAATACGTCACGGTCAATAATCACCTGATCACCTTCCACTTTATTGTAAAAGCACGAACGCCGCCCGGTATGGCACGCCGGGCCAGTTTGATCCACCAGCAGCAAAATCGTGTCGGCATCGCAATCAATACGAAATTCCTTCAGCACCTGCATTTGCCCTGACGATTCGCCCTTGCGCCAAAAGCGGTTGCGCGACCGTGACCAATAGCACACGCGCCCAGTTTCCAGCGTTTCTTCGATACTGGCACGGTTCATCCACGCCATCATCAGCACTTCGTGGGTGTCGAATTGCTGGGCAATCGCGGGAATCAAGCCATCGCTGTTGTATTTGAGAGTATCGAGGGTTTCAGTCAAAGTCATGAGGAATTCCTGTATCAGTAGTCGGTTAGTGGTGCGAGTATACCAGCCTGTTGTAGGATGTGACCCATTCCTGATTGAGATGAAATAAACCACACATGATAACTCTGTACCAATTCAATTCCTGCCCGTTTTGCTGGAAAGTAAAAGCCTTCCTTAACTACACCAAAATTCCCTACAACGTAGTGGAGGTTACTCCGTTTGGGATGAAAGAGCTGGATTTCACCGACCATAAAAAAGTCCCTGTGCTGAAAGATGATGCTGAAATCATGGTCGAATCCAGCGCGATTGTGCGTTACCTGAATGACAAATACGCGCATTTGCTGCCCGCGCCACAGGATGATGCATGGCAGGCGTGGGTAGATAATACGTTGGTGCATTACCTACCGCCGTTGATTCACCCGAATATGGGCAAATCGTTCAAGAACTTGGGGCTGGTTATGGCGGGTGGCAACACTGGTGCAGTCAAAGGCTTTTTTGTGCGGCTAGTCGGTGCGATGGTGATGCCACGTGTTGCTAACAAAATGAAGTTAAAACACAGCATCCAAAACCCTGCTGCCGAATTCCAAACGGCGTTAGCGCATTGGGTGGATAAGGGGTTAGCTGGAAACGCTTTTTACGGCGGCGAACAACCAGGTTTGGTGGATACCAGTGTGTTTGGGGTGTTGCGTTCCGCACAAGGCATGGGGATTTTGGAAGCTGCTGCCACCAGCAACCCTACGTTTGGGCGCTGGTACGCAGCTTGTCGCAGCATGATGGATGCCTAGCCGTTACGCCAGATGCCAGCCGACTGCTTCACCAGCCCGCAGGGGAATTAATGCGTGATCGCCAGCGTTGAGTGCTGCGGGAACTGTCCACGGCTGTTTCACCAGTGTCACTTGCTCCTGATTACGGGGTAGCCCATAAAAGTCGGAGCCGTGAAAGCTGGCGAACGCCTCCAGTTTATCCAGTGCTCCGGCTTGTTCAAACACCTCCGCATATAGCTCAAGTGCCGCGTGTGCGCTGTAAATACCCGCACAGCCGCAAGACGATTCCTTGTCATGACGCGGATGCGGAGCACTGTCTGTTCCAAGGAAAAACTTCGGATTGCCACTGGTAGCGGCTGCCACCAGTGCCTGACGGTGGCTTTCACGCTTGAGTACCGGCAGGCAATACGCATGAGGGCGGATGCCACCTTGGAACATGGCATTGCGATTATACAGCAAGTGATGAACCGTAATGGTGGCAGCGACATTAGCCGCTGCCGCCGTTACAAACGCTGCTGCTTGCGCGGTGGTAATGTGTTCCAACACCACCCGCAGACGCGGCAAACGTTCCAGCAACGGCACAAGAATGCGCTCGATGAAAACCGCTTCACGGTCAAAAATGTCGATGTCGGTATCGGTGACTTCACCGTGTACTAACAGCGGCAAACCGACTTCCTGCATGGTTTCCAGAACCGCTGCTACCCGATGAATATCGGTGACACCTGAATCGGAATGGGTGGTTGCTCCCGCTGGGTAATACTTCACCGCGTGGATGAAACCGCTAGACTTAGCCTGACGGATGTCTTCCGGCGACGTATTGTCGGTCAGGTACAAGGTCATCAGTGGCTCAAAGCGCATTTTGGCAGGCAAGGCAGCCAGAATGCGCTCGCGGTAAGCGCTTGCTTCTGCGACCGTGCGCACGGGCGGTTTTAGGTTGGGCATGACAATAGCGCGGGCAAAACGCTGGGCAGTATCCGGTAGCACCGTCGCCAACATGTCGCCATCACGCAGGTGTACATGCCAATCATCAGGGCGTGTTATGGTTAATTGCAATTAAATCACCTGCCCCGGCAACTTGCGCGTATACCCCGCTGCTTCCAGCTTCGCCAGGTATTCCGCCCAGTACTGCTCCATATTCTTGCCAAGGTCATACAGCATATTCCAGTCGTAAATGCCGCTGTCGTGGTTGTCGTCAAAAAACAATTGCACCGCGTAGTGACCCACCGGCTCGATGGCTTTGATATTCACGTTCTCTTTGCCGATTTGCAGCTTTTCCTGCCCAGGCCCATGCCCGCGTACTTCGGCTGATGGTGAATTAATGCGCAGGTACTCGCAACTCAGCGCGTGGACTTCATCGCCCGGCCAGGTAATCAGCAGTTCGCGGGTTTTCTGGTTCAGGGTAATATCGAGTGGTGTCATGTTCGGTTCTCTTTACAAAATGTAACGGCTAAGGTCTTCGTCTTTGACCAATTCGCCCAAAATCTGGTTGACGTATGCCGCGTCCACCGTCATTTGGTTCTCGCAATCGGGTGCTTCAAACAGCACATTTTCCAGCAAACGCTCGACCACGGTGTGCAGGCGGCGTGCGCCGATGTTTTCGGTGCGTTCGTTGACTTCAAAGGCAATTTCTGCAATTCGGCGAATCGCATCAGGGGCAAAGGTCAGCTTTACGCCTTCGGTTGCCAGCAAGCCCTGATACTGTTCGGTGAGGGATGCATTCGGCTCGGTGAGGATGCGTTCAAAGTCATTCGCGCTCAGGGCATCCATTTCTACACGAATTGGCAGCCGACCCTGTAATTCCGGTATTAAGTCAGAGGGTTTGGCAACGTGGAACGCACCGGACGCAATGAACAGAATATGGTCGGTTTTGACCATGCCGTACTTGGTGTTGACGGTGCAACCTTCGATCAGGGGCAGCAAGTCGCGTTGCACACCCTCGCGAGACACATCCGCACCGCTGGTTTGCCCGCTACGTGCCACCTTGTCGATTTCATCAAGGAACACAATGCCGGTTTGTTCAACCGCAAATAACGCACGTTGCTTTAGCTCTTCCTCATTGACCATTTTGTGGGCTTCTTCTTCGGTCAACACTTTGAGCGCGTCTTTGATCTTCATCTTGCGCTTGCGCTTTTTGTTGCTGCCGATGTTTTGGAACATGCTTTGCAATTGGCTCGCCATTTCTTCCATGCCCGGTGGGGTCATGATTTCCACACTGGCACCGCCAACGGCAACATCCAGCTCGATTTCTTTGTCGTCGAGTTCACCTTCGCGCAATCTTTTGCGGAATTTCTGGCGGGTAACAGAGTCTTCGCGCACCGGCTTGGCGGGTTCGTCATCGCCGCTGGAGAGCCACTCGTTAACCGGCGTTTCTTTGCGCGGGGCAGGTAACAGAATGTCGAGGATACGTTCTTCGGCGGCTTCCTGAGCGCGGTAATTGACCTTCGCAACTTCTTGCTCGCGCATCATTTTCATCGCCATATCCGCAAGGTCGCGGATGATGGAGTCGACTTCCTTGCCCACGTAACCAACTTCGGTGAATTTGGTGGCTTCGACCTTGATGAAGGGGGCGTTGGCGAGTTTGGCAAGGCGGCGGGCAATTTCGGTTTTACCGACACCCGTGGGACCAATCATCAGGATATTTTTCGGGGTAACTTCGGGGCGCAGCGCATCATCAAGCTGTTGCCTGCGCCAACGGTTACGCAAAGCAATGGCGACGGAACGCTTGGCCTTGTCCTGCCCAATAACGTGCTTGTCGAGTTCTTGGACAATTTCGCGGGGGGTCATCGTACCGACGCTCATTAGAGTTCCTCAATGGTCAGGTTGTGGTTGCTGTAAATGCAAATGTCGGCAGCAATGTGCAGCCCTTTTTCGACAATTTCACGGGCGGAAAGCTCGGTGTTTTCCAGTAAGGCACGGGCGGCGGATTGCGCAAATGCACCACCGGAACCGATGGCGATTAAATCATTTTCTTGCTCTACCACATCGCCGTTGCCGGTGATCAGCAGGGATGCGCTGGCATCGGCAACAATCAGCAGCGCTTCGAGGCGGCGTAACATGCGGTCGGTGCGCCAGTCTTTGGCGAGTTCCACAGCGGCGCGGGTGAGGTTGCCATTGTGCGCTTGCAGCTTGCTTTCAAAGCGTTCAAACAGGGTGAAGGCATCGGCTGTCCCACCGGCAAAGCCTGCAATGACCTTATCGTTGTACAAGCGGCGTACCTTGCGGGCATTGCCTTTCATGACGGTATTGCCCAGCGTGACTTGACCATCGCCGCCGACAACGACTTTGCCGTCACGACGCACGCTTAGGATGGTGGTTCCTCGGTATTGTTCCAAAATGCGCTCCAGATGCTTTTGTGTAGGCTATAGCGTGTGGGTGTTTTGAGTAAATTTCAAGGGCTAGGGAGAACCCGTGTGGTGATAAAAAAATATTGTTTAAGAAACGGGCGAAAAGCATGTACTATGCAGGCTGATTTGTGGTGTTTTCCCTTTAAACTTCAATTAGTTATTATTGCTACATTGTTGTTTTGATACCACAATGATTTTTTACTCTTTGGGCCTTAAGGAGGTGCATGATGAGTATTATTGGTTTAATCATTCTTGCAGTCATCGTATTCGCAGCTTGCTATACGACCCGTTGCTTGCAGCAGGGTGCGCGGCGTGAAAATTTGCCCCGTGAAATTGAAAAGCTGTTGTAAGCCCTTTGTATGATTTAGATTTTTAAAAAATTAACCACCACCTGATTATTAAACCTGCCCGCTTGATGCGGGCAGTGTTTTATCTACTCACTGCATCCCCATTTTTGTGCATCTACGTATTGCTTTATGATTGATTAAGCTATGCTTAGTCATGAGTATGTACAACGATGTGCGACTCTTCAATATGGGATTTTGGTTGAATGCAGCAAAAAGAGACTGCGATTATCCTATTAGTGGATGAGGCATGTGAGAGCGAAAATTTATTCCGTCATGCGCAAGCAGCAATCGCCGCAGGTGCGCAAAGCTTGTTATTGCTGGCTTGTGAGCGCAATGGTCTGACTCCGGCAGTGGCGGATGCTGGCTTGCAAGCGTTGTCGGTGCCGGTCTTGGGTGGCATTTTCCCGCAGATTGTGGTTGGTTCGCGCCGCCTAGAACAGGGTTATGTGGTGTGTGGCTTGCCGTTTGCGGTCACTGTGGAATATGTCACTAAACTCTCCGACCCTTGCGCGGATTACCGTGCTGACCTTGCCGCTTTAGCCGTTACCGCCAACCCGCCGCAAACCTTGATGGTGTTGGTTGATGGGTTGAGCACGCGCATTTCAGCCTTACTCGAAAGCCTCTACGGTGAATTCGGCGATGAATGCACCTACATCGGTGGCGGCGCGGGTTCTCTGAGTTTTCAGCAGCAGCCTTGTTTATTCAGTAATCAGGGTTTGGTCGGCGATTGCGCCCAGCTTACCGTGTTGGAGCGTCCTGTGGGGATTGGCATTGAACACGGCTGGCATAGTTTTGCTGGACCTTTTTTCGTGACTGGCGCACACCATAACACGATTTTATCGCTGGACTATCAACCCGCATTTGAGGTTTATCGCCGTGTGGTAGAGGCGGCTAGTGGACGCTCTTTTGCGGATACGCCTTTCTTTGAATTGAGCAAAGCTTACCCGTTTGGGTTGGTGCGTTTGACGAAAGATTTGGTGGTGCGTGACCCGTTATTGTGCAGCGATAATACGATTACGTGTATTGGCGAAGTACCAGCACATCACATGCTGTACATTCTCAACGGTGATGCGGAGCATTTATTGCGGGCTGCCCGTGATTGCACGTTAATGGCGTTACGCGCTCAGCCTGCACCGTGCATGGCGTTGTTGTTTGATTGTGTGAGCCGTGCCTTGTTTCTCGATACACGCTTTCAGGAAGAACTTGATACCATTCATGCCCATTTACCTGCCGGTTTGCCCTTGTTGGGCGTATTGTCGCTGGGTGAAATTGCGGATGCAGGCAATGCTTGCCTAGAGTTTTTCAATAAAACCACGGTATTGGGAGTGGTGGCTGAGGCATGAGTACGACATTAGAACTGGTATCGGTGCAATACGCCTTGGCGTTACTTGTCGGGCAAAGCTTGGATTTGCGCACCATGTTGCATCAGTTTCTGCCACCTGCCTTAAAACTGTTGAATTGCCGCAGTGGTTATCTGTGGCTGCGGCGTTGCGAGCCATATGACGCGCTTACCGGCATTGAGCCTTGTTACAGTTACCCCAAACTGAAAATTCCGCTGGCGGATAAGTCCGCTACGCTTGCCGCAGTGATTCAACCGATTGCGGATAACGCTTGGGTGTTGACTCAGCCGCTGGATAGCGTGGACACGGATGGCAGTTATTGCCACCTGTTACCTATTGGGCAAAGCGGCTTGCTGGCATTGCGGCGTGACCCGCCATTGTCAGCGGCGCAATTGCAGGCATTAACGCCGGTATTAATGCGTTTGGAGACCGCGTGTCTGGCCTGTGTGCAACACGCCAATTTGGAGGCAGCACGTCAGGAAGCCGAACGCGCCAATCAGGCGAAAAACGAATTTCTGGCGATGATCAGCCATGAAATCCGTACCCCGATGAACAGTGTGATGGGGCTGACCGATTTGTTGGGTTACAGCGAACTTGCACCTGCACAACGGGAATACGTGGAGTTGATTCGGACATCTTCTGGGGCGTTGTTAGACATTATCAGTGATATTCTGGATTTTTCGCGGATTGAATCCGGGGCAAATCGGTTAAACAATGCACCGTTCAATGTACGAGCGTTGTTGGAGGCGGCATTAGCACCCTTGGCACTCGCGGCGCGTAACAAGTCTATCGCTTTTCACTGGCACATTGCCGCTGACGTGCCCGAAACCCTGCAAGGTGATGCGGGGCGTTTACGGCAAGTGCTGATCAATCTGGTTGGCAATGCACTCAAATTTACCGACAGTGGTGGCAATATTGCGATTCACGTCAGTGCTGCGCCGCACGCCCCAGTGGGCTATGCACGGGTAAGGTTCAGCGTGTGCGATACCGGGATTGGGATTGCTGCGGAACAGCTTGAGCGTATTTTCCAGCCATTTCAGCAAGCGGATAGCGGGATTTCACGGCGTTATGGTGGCACGGGTTTAGGGCTGACCATTGCCGCGCAATTGGTGGCACTGATGGGCGGGCAATTGCAGGTTGACAGCCAAGTTGCGCAGGGCAGCGCGTTTCACTTCACCTTGTTGTTGCAAACGGACGTTGAGCCGTTACAGGTCATACCTGCGGCTAATGCAATCAACAGGGGGCAACGTCCGTTGACGATTTTGTTGGCGGAAGACGATGCAGTTAATGCCATGTTCACGCGCTTACTGCTCAATAACGCAGGGCATCAGGTGATGGTCGTCGAAAATGGGCGTGAAGCGCTGGAAAGTTGGCAACAGCAGCGCCCAGATGTGATTCTCATGGACATGCAAATGCCCGTGATGGATGGCGTGGAAGCCACGTTACTGATTCGCGCCCATGAGCAAATCACCGGCACGCACACCCCGATCATCGCGCTGACTGCGAATGTACCGGCAAGCGACCGGGAACGTTGTTTGCAAGCCGGTATGGATGATTTCCTCAGCAAACCCTTCGAGCTACCCGTGTTATTGGCGGTGCTAGAGCGGGCAACCACCCGTTAACGTCAGTAAATGGTGGGTTGCAGTGCTGCATTGACCGATATGACCGGTGAAATCTGGTATTGGTTACGGGCTGCCAGCGGTAACGAATTGCCTCGGTTAGGTAATTGCTTGGATTTCCCCGCGTAATTCACCGGTGGCGGTGCGTTGAAGTTAACAATCCAAGGTTGAGTGTCGGCTTTGTTGAGGCGCAACATCGCCAGCACACAATCCGCCGTACTTTGATTGTTTGCCATCGGAATATTCAAGAGGGTGGCAATACGCAGCAAGGCTTTAACATCGGCATCGTGCGGTACTGGGGTCATGGGATCCCAAAAGAAGATCAAAATATCAATCAAGCCTTCCGAAATACGTCAGCGATTCAGAGCCTAGCCCTTTGATTCACGGATCAATGAGTTAAAGGCA
>CAYNNA010000088.1:0-12386 GCA_964398375.1 uncultured Thiothrix sp. | reverse complement strand
TAAATGAACCACAGGGCTGGGTGCGAGATTTTTAGGATGCTCTGAATCGCTGCATTCTGACCTCAGCAGTGGCACAAACCCCCACAACCTGCTACTTTATCGCGTCCCTATCAGCACACTTTTAAAGACAGCCATGCAGCCAAGAAAAATACTCATTACCAGCGCACTGCCCTACGCCAATGGCCCGATTCACATTGGTCACATGGTCGAATACATCCAGACGGATATTTGGGCGCGTTTTCAGCGTTTGCGTGGCAATGAATGCTATTACGTGTGCGCGGATGACACCCACGGCACACCGATCATGCTGCGGGCGCAACAAGAAGGTATTACCCCGGAGCAATTGATTGCCCGCATTGGCGCGGAACATCAGCGTGATTTTGTAGGGTTTCGCGTCGGTTTCGACAATTACTACACCACACACTCTGACGAAAACCGCCATTTCGCCGAATTCATCTACAAAGCGGCGCGTGACAACGAGCATATTGAAAAACGCACCATTCGCCAAGCTTACGATGCGCAAGCGAAAATGTTCCTGCCTGATCGTTTCATTAAAGGCGAATGCCCACGTTGTGGCGCGGCGGATCAATACGGCGATAACTGCGAGGCCTGTGGTGCGACCTATTCTCCCACGGACTTGAAAAATGCCGTGTCAGCAATTTCCGGTACAACCCCGATTGAAAAAGAAACTGAACACTATTTCTTTAAGCTGGGAAATTTTGAAACCTTCCTGCGCGAATTCCTCGCTAGTGGTGCGGTACAAAAAGAAATCGCCAACAAGCAAATGGAATGGTTTGAGTCGGATCAAGGCTTGAGCGATTGGGATGTGTCCCGCGACGCGCCTTACTGGGGCTTTAAAATTCCTGATACTGACGACAAATATTTTTACGTATGGTTGGATGCGCCGATTGGTTATTTAGCCAGTTTCAAAAACCTGTGTGACCGCACCGGGATAGATTTTGACAGTTTCTGGAAACCCGATTCCACTGCCGAAGTATACCACTTCATCGGCAAAGACATCGCCTATTTCCACACGCTGTTTTGGCCTGCCCTGTTGCATGGCGCGGGTTTCCGCACCCCTAGCGCGGTACATTGCCACGGCTTCTTGACGGTAAACGGCGCAAAAATGTCCAAATCACGCGGCACATTTATTCAAGCTGAAAGCTACCTCAAGCATTTGAACCCAGAATGGTTACGCTACTATTTCGCCAGCAAACTCAGCAATGGCGTGGATGACATCGACCTTAACCTCGAAGATTTCGTGGCACGGGTCAATAGCGATTTAGTTGGTAAAGTGGTTAATATTGCCTCGCGCTGCGCCGGTTTCATCAACAAGCGTTTTGATAATAAATTGGCTGATGCGCTGCCTGATCCCGCGTTATATCAGGAATTTAACGATGCTTCTGAGCGTATCGCCGAACTTTACGAAACCCGCCGCTACGGTCAAGCGATGCGTGAAATCATGGGCTTAGCTGACAAAGCCAACCAATACGTTGACGAGCAAAAGCCGTGGGTACTCGCCAAAGACCCAGAACGCCTTGCCGAGGTACAACGCGTTTGCACCCAAGGCATCAATATGTTCCGTGCAATTGTGAGCTACCTCAAGCCGGTGCTGCCACAATTGGCGGTGGATGCAGAAAGCTTCCTCAATGCCGGTGAACTGACTTGGGCAAGTGTTGCGACACCACTGATTGGCAGCGAAATTGCTACGTTCAAAGCCCTGATGACCCGTGTTGAACAGGCAATGGTCGAAGCCATGCTCGAAGACAACAAACAAGCCATGCAACCCGCCGTAGGGGCGGTTCATGAACCGCCCCTACAAGACCCGATCAGTGCCACGATTGACTACGACGATTTCGCCAAAATCGACTTACGCATTGCTAAAATCGTCAAAGCCGAACACGTCAAAGGCGCAGATAAGCTGGTACAATTGACCCTTGATCTGGGCGGCGAAACCCGCAATGTGTTTGCTGGTATAAAATCCGCTTACGACCCCGTCGATCTGGAAGGTCGCTATACCGTGATGGTTGCCAACCTTGCCCCTCGTAAAATGCGCTTTGGTGTATCCGAAGGCATGGTGTTGGCAGCGGGACCTGGCGGTAAAGATTTATTCATCCTGACACCTGATAAGGGTGCAGAACCCGGAATGCGCGTAAAGTAACGCCAACAATAAGACGAAGAATAGTATGCTAGGGAAGTTCTTTAAACCAAAATGGCAACATACCGATGCCAGTGTCCGCCTGAAATCACTGGCGACGCTTGCCGGTGACAGCGTGGAATTAATCAAGATTGCCCAAAGCGATCCTGATAGCGATGTGCGCATGGAAGCGATTACCCGTTTGCACCACATCCCGACCTTGGTGCAATTGGGTCACACCGCAGGTTCCATTGGTGAACGCGCCCGCCAGCGGGTCATCGGTTTAGCAGCAACTGAACACCGCCATGACCATTTACTGGCAGAAGTCTTTACTTGGCTACAAAACCCCGCATTACTCCGCAGTATTGCGCGGGACTCGCTTCGTGGTGCTAAATTGCGCCACCTAGCCATCGCCAAACTGGAAGACCAAGAATTATTGTTTGCCATTGCCAGTAACGATACCTCCAAAGAAATCCAATACATCGCCGCCACTAACATTCACGATTTAGAAAAACTGCAAGCCCTAGAGAAAACACACGGCAAACAAAACAAACGCTTGCGCCAGTTGCTCAAAGAACGCGAAGACCTTATACAACATCAGCACCAACAACAGGCTGAGATTGACGCACTTTGTGCCGAAACCGAAACCCTCGGCAACAACCAACGCTGGGCGCAAGAGAAAACCCGTGCGAAAGTACTGGAGCAACGTTGGCAAAAAATCAGCAAAATCACCAATGAAACCCAACAGCAGCGCTTCCAACAAGCACTGACCAATTTTCAGCAGCGCCTGCAAACTTGGGAAAGCGAATACACCCAGCAACAACAATTGCTGGCCCAACAAGCCGCTGAGCAAGCCCGCCTAGCTGCCGAAGCCCAACAACAAGCCGAAGCCGCCGCGCAAGCCGAACAAGAGCGCCTCGCGCAGGCACAACAGCGTGAAGCCGTCGCCCGCAAACACCGCCAGCAACAACAAGCCCAACAAGAACAAACCTTAAAAGATTTACACAACAGTTTAAAAACGCTGGAGTCTCACCTAGAAGCCGAACAATACGGCGAAGCCATTGAGGTACACAAAACCCTCAGGGAAAATCTCAAAAATGCCACGCACCTGCCTAGTAAAGAACACGCTTTTTTCCAACGCCGCTTACAAGCACTCGCCCCATTCCTGCGTGAAATACAAGATTGGCGACGCTGGGGTACGGATCAAGTACGCAAACAACTGATCGAAACCGCTGAACACCTACGCACCGATGAGGAACTTGACCCACAAGAACGTGCCAAGAAGATCCACACACTGCGGGAAGAATGGCGCAAACTGTCCCAGCTTGAACCGGGACAACAACACACCCTGTGGAAAGCCTTTGATGCCAATGCCACGGCTGCTTACGAACCCAGCAAACAATATTTTGCCGAACAAGCGCAACAACGTGCTAGACATCTCGAACAACGCAACGCCATTTGCGCCCAACTCGAAGCCTTACACGCGGACACCGATTGGGAAAACCCCGACTGGCGGACGCTACAAGTTGCCCTGAATGACGCTCGTAAACACTGGAAAGCCGCCGGAACCGTTAGCCACAAAGATTGGAAAAGCGTCAATGAACGTTTCAATGCAGCGATGGATGCATTAGAAACCCACTTCAAAGCCGAACGCGCCCGCAACTGGCAAGAACGTAGTCAATTGGTCGAACAAGCCAAAGCCCTGTTAGATTCCCCCGACACGGCACAGGCCATTGAGCAAGCCAAAGCGCTGCAAACACAATGGCAAATTAGCCTCAGTTCACGTCCTGCTGACGAACAACGTTTGTGGAAACAATTCCGGGAGCCGATCGACACCCTGTTTGCCCGTGCGCGTGAAGAACGCCAGCAACAACAGCACGAACGCAATGCACAACAAGCGGAAGCCACCCGTCAGGCTGAAGAACAACGCCAACGCGAACGGGAACATCAGCAGCAGCAACTCGCTGATTTGGAAGCCCTTGCCGCTCAATCCTTGCAACACAAACAAGCAGACACCAACGCTGACGAGCAGGTTACCAACCGCCATACCGGTGAATTGCTGTGCCTACAACTGGAAATCCTGCTAGCGCTGGAAAGCCCTGCCGAGTTCCAAGCCACCCGCCTCAAATATCAAGTCGCACAACTCTCAGAAACCATGCGCAGCCGCAAAGAAACCCTACAACCCAACGCTCATGCCTTGCCGGTTTTAAAACAGTGGTATGCCTTGGGAGGAATGCCCGCGACTGCCCTTGCCAGTCAGACAGCGCGGATTGAGAAAATCAAGCAGGCTCTGCTTCAGGCGCTGCCGTAAAACATTGCATCAAATCGGCTAACATCTGCGTCACTTCACCCGTCATCAGGGTGAATTCGATGTCCAGCTTTTCGGCATGAGATTGCGGGTCGGCTTCTTTAAGGTTGTCGGCTAGCACATCCAAGAAGCGCACCTGGCGTACCCCTAAATCCTCGGTCAAGACGAAACTGATCTTGTCTGCCCAAATTAAAGCAAGTTTGGATACCGTTTTCCCCGCTGCCAGATTCGCTTGCACTTCTTCCGCCATCAGTTCATGGCGCTTAAACGTTGCCACACTTTTTGCTTCGCCCTGCCCTTTTAATTCGCACGCTTCACCCAAGGTAAATGGCGCGGGCAAGGTGTGGTCATCCGCCAACCATTGCGTCATGAGCACCGCTGGACTCATGTCGGTTTTCGGGGGAGTCACGGGCAAACTGCCCAAGCTATTACGCAGCAAATGGGTTAAGCGTTCCGCTGGCGTGTTAGAGGAGCTGTTAATAATCATCCAGCCATTGGCAGGATCCAACCAAGCGTCCATTTTCTTGGTGCGGGTGAATGCTTTAGGCAGTAGTTCAAATTCGATCTCGTCACGCAAATCTTGCTTTTCGCGCTTACCGATCTTGCGGGCTTCTTTTTCTTCGATCTCGGCAACCAAGTTATCGAGTTCTTCACGCACCACTGAAGCTGGGAGCATTTTTTCCTGGTGAGCCAGTGTCAGCAGCAGACAGCCATTCGTCGCCAGCACCAATTGCTCACTATTGCGCCCAAACGGTGATACCCAGCCGCTAGCTTCACGCAATTCATTGCCGCAGCCCAAAAAGGGTTTGCTTTCAAGGGCTTCGTGTAGTGCCTCCGGCGTGAGGGCGAAATCACTGCTCAAACGCAGCAGGTACAGATTCTTGAACCACATGACAATGCCTTTCTATGCTAATGAGAAAGGCGCGATTATGCCGGAAAGCGCCTCAGACTTAAACAAACGGTAGCGTACCAAACTTAGCCCAAGGGTTAGGCTGCCCCAGCCAGCGTTGAGATACCGTACCATAGACTGTACGGAAATCGACAGTATGCTGCACATTACCATCGCCATCCAACTGGCTTAAATCAGGTGCGTCGCCGTAAATGCCACCGCGCACCTTGCCCCCCATCACCAATTGCACCGAAGCCGTGCCGTGGTCAGTGCCTTTGCCGTGGTTTTCCTGTACTCGCCGCCCGAATTCTGAATACGTCATCAGCATGACATCATTCCAGCGCCCGCCACGTTGCATGGCTTGTGCAAATGAATCAAGCGCACCTGCCAGTTGATGCAATAAATTGCTTTGCACCGCACTTTGGTTGCTGTGGGTATCGAAACCGTCCAACGTGACCATATACACGGCTGCATCTACCCCCGTTAGGATCATTTTGGCAACGGCTTCCAATTCCCGCCCGAATTGACTGGTGGAGAAGTTGACACCTAAAGGCACGGGGCGCTGCAATTTAGTGCTTAACTGTTCACCCGCTGCATACAATTGATGATGCACATTGGTGACGTGCGCCAATACAGAATTCGTGGTAACAGGCTGAATATCTTCCAGCAAATTAATCTGACTAAGGAAAGACTGAGGGCTTTGCATCGCAATGGTATTGCAGCCTTTCCCGCTTATCGGCCCGCTATCATCGCCAATCGCAATACCATGCAGACCGGGCTTGCAACCAGGCAATAATGAACCCAGCCAGCCTGCGTCGGCGTATTGGTTTGCAGCGACGCCAGTTTCCCAAATGTCACTGGAACGGAAATGCGACAAGGTACTGTGCGGATAACCGACCCCTTGCACCCACGCCATATTGCCCTTGTCCCACCAAGGCTTGAGCGCTTTCAGGTAAGGGTTTAGGCTATGCGTTTCACCAATGTCGATTATTTGATGTTTACGCAGCGCAATCGTGGGGCGATGTTGGTAATACAATGGGTCATTATGAGGAATCAGGGTATTCAGCCCATCATTGCCCCCTGCCAGTTTGACCAACACGACAATACGTTGTGGAGGGTGGGCGGGTGCTGCCAAGACTTCCGCAGGCAAAGCCCCCAACCAAGGCAGCAAGGCTGCCATTCCCATAAATTCTCGACGATTCATGTAAGCAATATCCGCATAAAGGGTATCAGGACACTTGAAACGCAGGGTCAAGCAGCAAAGCACGCACTAAGCGGCGGGATCCCGGTATTTCTGGCAAAGGTTTTAATGGCTTAACCGGCAATAACCATTCGACTAACTGTTCAGCGGCTACATCGGGGAGTGTTATCCCACTGGCAACTTTTTCATTTAAATTACCGCGTGACAATTTAGACAGGTAAGCATTGCGTACTAGTAAGGTTTGGGTACTGATCCAATGTTCACCACCAGCCCAGCCTTTGACGTTTGGTGGGTCAAATAATTCCTGCCCCAACAAACGGCACAGGTTCAGTATTTCTTGGGTGGATTCGCGGGGGTACGGCAACATGCGTACCGTGCCAATCACCAATTCCACGGGGGATTTCACCAACGTGCCACGGTTTGCCGTTGCCCAGAACGCTTCACTGTTCAAGACCGTGCGCATTAAACCTTTAATATCATAGTTCGACTGCCGCAACTGTTGCGCCCAAGCACGAATCAGCGCTGGGTCAGGGCGATTGCTCACGAATGCCAACCAAAACTTTTCCGTCACGCGTTCAGCCGTGCGGGGATGCGCCAACAAGATCTTAATAATGTCATCACCCGTGAAATGCCCGATTTTGCCCAAGAAAGTCAGTTGTCCAGTTGCATGTTCATCAGTACGAATGACAAACTTGCCGGTTTGATGATCAACGCGCCACCCCGTAAACGCTTGTGTTGCCGCTTTCACATCGGTTTCACGGTAATGTCCACGCCCGATGGTAAATAACTCTAACAATTCACGGGCAAAATTTTCATTCGGTTGCTCTTTGTTATTTTGATGCCCATCCAAATACATCAACATGGCAGGGTCACGCGCAATGGCGTGCAATAATTCTCCAAAACTTCCCAATGCGTAGCGGCGTAATAACAGGTTTTGTTGGTGTAACAGACTAGGTTGCAGGTTTTTTTGAATGGAGGAGGTAAAGTGATTGTGCCAAAACAAAGTCATGCGTTCGAGAAACGGCGTTCGGGTAGTCAACATCTGCTCTACCCACCAAGCCTGCAAGACCTTACCCTCACGCTGCGAGATAGACCAAGCCGAATTACGACTTTTCATGTCGGTCAAACGCATCGGCTCTAACTTCAACCAAGGTGTCATGGCTGGAGCAGGTTTCAATGCATGAGGTTTTGGATGCAACACCAATTCAACGGCATCTTGTGTAGAGCGACCTTCCAAGTGTTTGATGGCATCCCACTCTGCGCCTAAGCCAGTGCGTGATACCAGATGTGCTGCATCTTTAAAAGCAAGTAATCCCATAACCTTACTGCGCTAGAAATAATATTAATAGTAACGTAACTGGATAGTAAGTTTAGATCAAATTTTAATCTTAACAGCAGATTAATAAGATTATTTTGCAAGCTTTATGCCGCTAAGTGAAACAAAAAAAGCGATAAGCGATACTAGTGAGGCAAAAACGCTGATGAATAACTCTGTCGTTTTACGCAGCACCCGCACTGTACCCAACGCACTTTTCCCCAGAAACTTCATGATCCCCTTGGTGTGCGTGCCATATTTTAAGCTGATTTTTTCCAAACTGATTAAATCTTCACCATTTTCTACGTATTTCAATACGTGTACGACATCAGTGGTGGAACTAGCTTTGCGAATATTATTCACCTGTTCTGCTGTTTGTTTAAGCGCCCGCGTTGCTTGCGGGTTGTAAGCTTTTAATGCGGCTTTACTGATACCATCCAGATTTTTTTCGGCACGCGCTTCCAATAGAAATCCTTTATAATCGAACACATCTGAACCCTGCCTGAGCAGAAAGCGCTGAAAACCCGGTGTCAGCTTGCCTGCACGCGCTGCTAATTTTGTGGTAGAAATGCCGCCTTTTGCAGGTGAAGCCGTACCCGCACTCGCTACCGTCGCAGCAGTCAACCCAACGCCTACGCCTGCCAAGGTGACAATCAGTTCATTGACTGGCTCACCCTTGGCATACAATTGATATTGTTCCCACAAATCGCGGGCATCCCCGACCACGGTAAAATCGGCGGTAATTGCGCCCGCAACACCAGCACCACTGCTGGCTTCACCGTCTAAAAAACCACTAGCAAAATCATTGACGGTACGGCGGGCGGTATTGATGGGTGATTCCAGACGGGTTAGTTCCGCCTCAAATTCAGCCGAATCCACCGCGTAACCAAAGGTGCGGGCAAGGCTTAAATACATCCGCGCATCGGCGGGATTATTATTGGCAATGGATTCTTGCACCTGTTGGCGCACATCTTCCGCACTCACTTGGTGCAACATCAATTGCGCTACGTCTGCCGCCATTTCGTCGTATTGCCAATAATCGAGCAATGCCTTCAAACTGCCGACTAACAGCACTAATGACAACAATAAAACAGTAAAATTCCAGATCTTCATACGCTTAGTCTAGCGCATTCCTAGTGCTTGACGTAACCCCAAGGGGTCATTAGGGTCGACACCTTCCATAAATGGCTTGCGGCGGTCATTATTGGTAATCTGATAAACCTTGCCGATCCAATTGCTGTAAAACACTTTCGCGGTATCGCGCCAAGTATTGTGCAACATCGGCAACAACAAGGTTTCGGGGAATTCCGGTAAGGGTTTGCCTTGGCGCTTAGCTATTTCCTGCGCTAAGCGATATTCGGTGAGAATAGCTTTGGCTTTGGGGCGCAAATAATTTTCGGGAAATGGCGGATAATCCTCCCGCACCCCATCAAACCAACGCATGGTTTCGCGGCGGTATTCTTTGAGCAAACTCACCTGATCGTATTCGGGGTGGGCTTGCAAAAAAATCATGCGGAACAGATCAGGGCTGACCGCCATGTGTACGCCAGCCTCTTGACTTTCCACCAATATTTGCACGCCGACAGCTTCTAATGCTGCGCGATCAATTTGATTGAAACGCGAGTGCGGCACGTCAAAGCGGGTATTCAGATCATTGACCAACGGGTGTTCCGGCATGGTCACGGCATGGCTGTACACGCCCCAACGCTTGAAACCTAGCGGGCGGCGGCGGATTCCCCACAAATGTTGCACCAGTGCATGACTTGCCAAACACGAACACAAGGTGGACGTGACATTTTCCTGCGCCCAAGCCACCACCTCGCACAAACCATCCCAAAACGGTTCGTCTTCCAAATGTTGCGCGGCGGGGTTTGCACCGGTAATGATCAACGCATCCAGCCCTTGTTCCTGCAAATCCGCAAACTTTTCGTAGTACTGCTCAATATAGGCTTGCGCCTTGTCACTGCGCGGCAAACCATCAAGGGTAAACGGGTGGATATGAAATTGCGCAATCAGATTGGATTCGCCCACTAGCCGGAAAAACTGGCGCTCGGTCGCTGCCAATGCCGCATCCGGCATCATGTTCAGAAAACCGATATGCAGCTCACGAATATCCTGATTAAAAGCATAATCTTCGCTCAGAATCGTTTGACCTTCCTGACGCAGCCGGTCAAACGTCGGTAATGCGGTATGTGCAACCAGTGGCATAGGAATCCCTCCCTTTACCCAGCAACGTTATGCATGGCGGGCAATGGCTTTTTCAATCAGTGCATTGAAATCCGCTTCGTTACACACCTGCGCGGCTTCTTCTGAGGTAACAGTGTAGCCGTAGTCGTGTGCAATTGCCTCGTAACGTGGCAAGCGCGAATGGAACAAACGCGGGAATACCCAGCGGGTGAAATCATCCGGGTTCATTTCTGCCGCGTATTGCAGCCCTTGTTCTTGCAGGTACACTGCCAAATGTTCACGCAGGAAATTCGGGCGGTAATACAACGGTTTCGGGTCGCTACGCGCACGGTCGATGAGCTTTTGCTCTTCGTCCTTGGTGGTGACTTTGATGTACAGAATCAAGGTGTTTTCTGCCAACAAATCAAATACGCCCGGCTCTTCCAATTCACACAAACTGCCGCCTGCGTCATTGACGAAATGCGAATAGCCGTAAATCGTTTGAGCTTTGCGGATGAATTCCGGCACGTCACGCATGGCGGCAATTTCAGCTTCGCGGTATTGTGCTTGGCGTTGGATAAAGGCATCCAGTGGCACGCCGCCCAATTCAGGGTTGCCTAATTTGCCGACGAATGACAGCACCGGGCCAAGATCATTCACGCGGATATTGTTACGGATATAGATCCAATCATTGCGCAATAATTCGCGGAGGAACGGCACTTTCATCGCCTGTTCCTTAATCAAGTCGAGAATGTCTTCATCCAGATAACACGTACCAATCCGATAATCGCCGGAATAATGGAACCAGTTATGATTACGCAACATACTGGAAATATGGGTTTTGCCAACACCAGACATGCCCAGCAGCGTGACTTTTTTGTGTTCCCATTGGCGGTATTGTTCTACGGTTAAACGCACACTAAATCTCCGTACAGGTGGCTTTTCACAGGGCAGATACTTTAGCACAACCTGCGGGGTTTGCCGTGTTAAACTGCACGCCCGCGATACGTTTTTAAAGACGATGAAAATTGGCTCTTACACCCTCGATAACAACCTGATCATTGCCCCAATGGCAGGCGTAACCGATCGCCCATTCCGTACCTTATGCAAACATTTTGGCGCAGGTCATGCCGTCAGTGAAATGATGTCGGTGGATGCCACCTTGTATGCACAGAAAAAATCCTTGTACCGCGCCAATTTTGAGGGGGAACTTGCCCCCATTTCCGCACAGATTGCGGGGTCTGAACCGGAAATGTTAGCGGAAGCGGCACGTTATCAGGTGGCGAATGGGGCGCAGATTGTGGACATCAATATGGGCTGCCCGGTGCGCAAAGTTTGCCGCAAGCTGGCAGGTTCGGCGCTGTTGCAAGATGAGGATTTAGTCAAGCGGATTCTGGATGCCGTCGTGTCTGCCGTGGATGTACCCGTGACCTTAAAAACCCGTTTGGGTTATGTGGATGGCGCGGAAAATATTCTGCGGGTTGCGGCAATGGCAGAACAGGCGGGCATTGCGGCACTGGCGATTCATGGGCGTACCCGCGAACAACTGTACACGGGTACAGCGCGTTATGAGCTGATCCGCGCCGTAAAACGCCAAGCCAAGATTCCCATCATTGCCAATGGCGACATTGACAGCCCGCAAAAAGCCAAAGCGGTGTTGGAAGCCACAGGGGCGGATGCGCTGATGATCGGGCGGGCGGCGCAAGGGCGACCGTGGATTTTTCGAGAAATCGCGCATTATTTGCAAACCGGCGAGGAGCTACCGCCGCCGAGTGTTGCCGAAGTCCACGCGGTGCTGCTAGGGCATTTGGATGATCTGTATCAGTTTTACGGGGAATATTCGGGGTGTCGCATCGCCCGCAAGCATATTGCTTGGTACACCAATGGGCTGCATGACAGCAATGCGTTTCGGCAGGCGATGTATGCGCAGGACAATACGGCTGGGCAAGCGCGGGCGGTGGATGTGTATTTTCAGGCGTTGTTAAAACGTGACGAACGGTTGCGCCACGAACCCATGCTTGATGCGCATCACCAATACGCATAAAATGGCTTGAAAACGGAGGTTCATTATGCAAAACCTGTTTATTTATGACCAAACCGCCCCCAAACGGGCATCCAACCTGAGCATCAATAGTTCGTTGCTGGAACAGGCACGTTATTACAAAATCAATCTCTCCAAACTATTAGAAAAGACGCTCATTGACACGCTTCAGCAAAAAAAGCGTGAAGAGTGGCTGAAACAAAACCGTAGCGCACTTGATGCTTACAATGAACGCATCGAGCAACGTGGCGTATTCAGTGACGGATTAAGGCGGTTTTAATGTAAGCGGTCATTCTAGCACGTCGAAGACATCGCCAAATAAATCCGAG
>CAYNNA010000087.1:0-12918 GCA_964398375.1 uncultured Thiothrix sp. | reverse complement strand
GGTTTGCGGCTATTGGTTGGCATAGGGGCTTGAATGACGCTGGGTAAAAGCCAGAGTATAGCGGTTTCTGAGCGTGTCCGTTATTCCCGAAACTGTTCACGCTCTAGCCCATACTTTTTCATTTTGTCGGTCAGGGTCTTGCGCGGCACATCCAACGCCTCCATCACCGCACGGGTATTGCCTTGATGGTGATTTAATGCCTGCGCAATCAAGGTTTTCTCGAAACACGCCACTTGTTCGGTCAAAGACAAGCCCTCCAGCTTATCCCCCGCGTTCATCAACGTTGCCAGATCAAAGTTGTAAGCCTCCCCCAATAGCACGTAACGCTCGGCAATATTGCGCAATTCGCGGATATTCCCCGGCCAGTCATGCCCCATCAGCACATGCAGCGCACGGCTGTTCAGCGGCGGCACTTCGGTTTCACACCGTGCGGCTGCCACCAAGACGAAATGCTGAAACAACAGCGGAATATCTTCGCGCCGCGTCCGCAGCGGGGGAATGTCCAGCGTCACCACATTCAGGCGGTAATACAGATCGCGGCGAAATTCCGCGCGTTCGGCGGCATCTTTCAAATCGACCTTGGTAGCCGCAATGACCCGAATATCCAGCGGAATCAGTTTATTCGACCCCAACCGTTCAATTTGACGCTCTTGCAGCACCCGCAATAGCGGCGCTTGCGTAGTCAGCGGCATTCCTTCGATTTCATCCAGAAACAACGTGCCGCCATTGGCGTGTTCAAACTTGCCAATGCGCTTGCCTTTTGCCCCAGTGAATGCGCCCGCTTCATGCCCGAATAATTCACTGTCCAGCAAACTGGCAGGAATCGCCGCGCAGTTAATCGCCACGTAATTGTGATCACGGCGCTGGCTTTGTTCGTGGATAGAACGTGCCACCAACTCTTTGCCCGTGCCGGTTTCGCCCATCACCAACACATCCGCATTCACATTTGCAATGCGGGTAATCATTTTGCGCAACAGCATAATCGCGGGCGTTTGCCCAATAATGCGCGGACCGGGGCGGGTTTGGCTGGCTAACGCTTCTTTCAAAGCGCGGTTTTCCAAGGTGAGACGGCGCTTATCAGCGGCGCGTTTCAACACGTCCACCAATTGCGTATTGGAAAACGGTTTTTCCAGCAAATCATACCCGCCGTTACGAATCGCGCTGACGGCTGTTGCCACATCGGCGTGTCCACTAATTAAAATCACCGGCAAGTCGCGGTCGATGCGCAAAACGTGTTGCAGAAATTCCAAGCCATCCATTTCCGGCATTCGGATGTCGGAAATAATCACCCCCTCGAATTCCGCCGTGATCAATGGCAAAGCGTCAGCGGCGCGGCTAAAGGTTTGCACCTCATACCCCGCCAGCAGCAACGATTGCGCCGTGGCATCGCGAACGGTTTTTTCATCATCAACCAACAGCACAGTCGGGGCAATCATGCGGTTTCTCCGTAGGTAGCTTGTTGCAAGGTGAGCGTGAATATTGCACCACCTTGGGCGCATTGGCTACCCGTAACTGCCCGTTCATGTCACGCGCCAGTCGGTAAGAAATCGACAAACCCAACCCTAAACCTTTGCCAACGGTTTTGGTGGTGAAAAACGCTTCAAACACATGCGGCATCGCGGCTTCGCTAATCCCCGTGCCATTATCACGCACGCTAATATCCACCTGCGCCCCCTGTACTTGCAGCGTTACCCACACCCGTGGTTCGGCTTGCTCTTCCACGGCTTCAGCGGCATTGCTGACTAAATTCACGAGAATTTGTTCCAACCACACCAAATCGGCTTGCACGTAGCGCGTGGCGGGATCGCGCTGCTGCTCCAGCACAATGCGGGTTTGCGCCAATTTCGGCTGCACAATGCTTAATGCCGAATCCAATGCCCAGTGCAAATCGCAGGTTTCAATTTGACCGGCACTTTTCCGCGAAAAGGTTTTCAATTGCCGGGTAATGGTCGCCATGCGTTCGGTCAAGCTAACAATTTCCAGCAAATTATGGTGCGCCATTTCCGGCTTGCCAATCGCAAGAAATTGCGTGGCATTGTCGGCGTATGCCCGAATCGCGGTCAGCGGGTTATTGAGTTCGTGATTGATGCCAGCGGAAAGCTGCCCCAAGGCCGCCATTTTCGCGGCTTGCACCAATTCTTCTTGGGTGCGCTGCAATTCACGGGTGCGTTCGGCGACTTTTGCCTCCAAATCTTCGCGGGCTTTTTGCTCGTATTCACGGCGTTGGCGCTGATTTTTCCACAGCACGTACACCAGTAATAAGGTCAGCAACAACATAAAAGCAATGATTACCACCGTCACCACCACCGGGCGGGTAATGCTACGCCAATCGGTGAGGATGTAGACATCCCATTCAATAAACGGCATCGCGCGTTTGTGCACTAAATAATCGTACTGCCCAGTATCCACCCGTTGCAGCTCCAAGGCTGGATCAATGCGTAACCGCCAAGGCAAGGGAGGAATGGTTTGCTGATTGTAACGCTGATTTTGAAATAACTTGGCTTGCGTTAACGCTGACAAGGGTTGCAACGCCTGTAAACGCCATGCGGATTGGCTGGACATAAACACCACACCGTCGGGATCTGTCACCATGAATTCGGCGCTGTCTTGCTGCCATTGTTGCGCTTCTTGGGTGTCAATGTCGACTTTGACTACCATCACGCCCAAGGGCTTACCCTGCGTATCGGGGATAGCGCTGGCGAAATAGTAACCGCGCTTTTTCGAGGTTGTACCCAGCGCATAATAACGCCCCAACTGCCCTTGCATCGCTTGCTGAAAATATTGCCGAAACGCAAAGTTCTTGCCAATAAAGGAGGCTTGGGTATTCCAATTACTCGCCGCAATGGTCATGCCATCGGCACGCATGAGGTAAATATCCGCTGTCCCGGCAATGCGGCTGGCGATTTCAAGCGTGCTGTTGAAATCGGCTAGGCGTTCGGGGTCGGGATTAGCGCTGGCTAACAGTGCGCGGGCTTCCGGGTTTTGCCCCAATAATTCCGGCAGGTAGCGGTGCTTTTCTAACTCGGCGGTTAATTGCCCCACCAATTGCTGTGACAATGCCTCGGTCTTTTGCTGCAAACGCCGTTCAGCATTTTGGTATACCGCGTAATAAACCGTGGTTAACGTGAGCGCCGCGAACAGCACGCTTGCAACCGAGGCAACCGTGCGACTGTGTGTGAGGAAACGCCAGTAATGGTTTATTCCAACACCTCAACTTTGACTTTAGCGGTTCCTGTGCTGACCATGCCAATTTCTTTCGCCGCAGCCTTGGATAAGTCAATCACACGACCATGCTTATGGAAACCACCTCTGTCGTTGACCTTGACCTCTACCGTTTTATTGTTGCGTAAATTAGTGACACGAATACGGCAACCAAACGGTAAGCTGCCGTGGGCACAGGTCAAATCATTCTGGTCAAAACGTTCACCACTGGCAGTTTTACGCCCATGAAACTTATCACTGTAGAAAGAGGCAATACCGACTTGGTGAGATTTGGCTGGGGCATTGGTCATGCGGGTGGGTGGGGAAGTTTCGGTAGTCTGTTGGTGAGCACTTACCTGAAGGTAATGGGGCTGAGCTTGCGGGGTTGCAACCTTGCCGCCAAACGATTCAGGCATAATGTAATACACCTGCTTGGATTCGTTGACATTATTCCAGACCAATTGAGATGACCGTTCCGGTGCTTCGCGACTGCTTGACTGCTGACGTTTCTTACTCAGTAAGCGTTTTTTGGCAGGCTTACTTACCTTGGTTTTGGCTTTTAGCTTCGCCTTGGTTTTCACCGCTTTGTGACTGACTGCTTTAGTGGACTTTTGTTTCGAGACCTTAACGCTAGGCGCTTTTTCTTTAGCTAACGCAGCGGTAGGCAAACTGACCGTCACGGCTAAAGCCAGTGTCGTCAGACCAATACTAATGCTGCGTGTCCAGCCTGACCATTTGGGTTGTTGTATTTTCATTGTTATATCCATTCCTCCGACTAAATAAAGAATAAGTCTTTAAAAATCATAGCACGCTGTGCTGGATTGTAAAGCGATTCCGCTACCAGCGCACACGGACAATTTCAGTTGACGATTGAACTTTTTGGGCAAATTAAGGCTCTATTTATGCGGGTTATGACAGACTTATCAGTCAACAGGGCTTACAATATCCGATTTTTATCCCACCGTTTTCCGACGGGGCGCTAGAATTATTAGGTACAGGAACATGAAGAACGGGGAATCTATGCGAATTTTGCACATTAGCACCTTACTGGCATTGTCAGTTTCGATGGCTGCTTGCAGTTCACAAAATGTACAACCTGGCACAGCGGTTGCTACTCATACCCAAAGCGAACTGTTTGGGGAGACCGCATCCAGTGCATCCAGCTCACCGCGCCAACGAGCACCACAACAGCAAGCATCCAGCAACACCTGGGCGCAAGAGTCACGCCAGCTTGCTGCTTTTAACCAAAATGAACACCAATCACACCCAGCAGCACAAATATCCCCCACACAATTCCAAGCAGCGGGCGGTGATAAAACTTACCGGGGGCCGGGAAAACTCAACAGTCTGCCTGACAATATTGCCAGCAGCTTACGGCTGCGGGGCTTGTCAGAACAAAACCTTGGGGCTTATGTACGCCCGGTCAATGGCGGTCAGCCCTTATTAGTAGCCTATGCCGATGCACCCCGTAACCCCGCTTCCACCATGAAACTGGTGACTAGCTACGCTGCCTTAGGCGTATTAGGTCCGGATTACCGCTGGCCGACGGAGATCTACACACTGGGTAATGTCGCGGGTGACACGCTGCAAGGCGATGTCATTATCAAAGGTTATGGCAACCCCGACTTCCGCGAAGCCGATTTCCGGCAATTGCTGCAAGCATTGCGGGCGCGGGGCATCCGCAATATCGCTGGGAACTTTGTCATCGACACAAGCTACTTCCACGTCCCCCCACAAGCGGCGATTGATGGCAAAACTGGGGCGGATTATAACGCACAGCCGGAAGCCCTGTTGTACAACGAACGCGGCAGTTGCTATGAAATGCGCAACAAAGCTGGTCAAATCCAAAAAATCTGCCCGATTCCACCACGCAACAGCAGTGATTTAAATGCCAACTTGTTCGGCGACTTCTGGAAAATCTGGGTAGGTGAAATGAGTGGTCATCTCAGTGGTGGCTTACAAATACAGCCGGTTCCCGCCGGAGCACAACTGGTCAGCACTCACCACTCCCAACCGTTGAGCAATGTGCTGATTGAAATCAATAAAGACAGCAACAATGTCAAAGCCCGCCAAGTTTTGCTCTCAATGGGGGCAAAACAATTCGGCGCTCCCGGTACTACCCAGAAAGGCGCGGGCGCAGTCGGGCAATTCATGGAAAGCCGGGGCTTACGCTTTTCCAACTTAAAAATTGAAAATGGTTCGGGTCTCAGCCGCGTAGAACGCATTTCCACCCGTGAAATGGGCGAAATGCTGGTAGACGCTTATAACAGCCCTTACCGTGATGAACTGATGCGCTCAATGGCTGTATTAGGGGTGGATGGCACTGTCAAAGGTCGTCTGAAAAATCTTGCCGGGCGCGGCAAGTTCAAGACCGGCACCTTACGCGATGTCCGCGCTCTGGCGGGGTATTTAACCGCAGCAAATGGGCAAACTTATGTGGTGGCGTTATTGCACAATGATGCCAGCATCCGCGCGACTGCCAAAGAAGCGCATGATGATCTGGTGGAATGGGTGTACTACGGTGCGCAAAACAATGTCGCCAGTGCACAATAATTGCTGAGTGCTTAGTGCATTAATAAAAACCCCGCTGAGGCGGGGTTTTTGTGTTTCAGAGAATCATTACCAGACCAAATGACACGAATAGAATCCACCCCAACATGCCCACAATTTCTGCGAGTGGAATTTCGAGAATCGTCACCTGATAAAAAATAATAATTACGAGTATTGGCAGTGCATCATGCAAATTTGCCAAGATAGCACTACATAATTGGTTGAATGCCTTAATCATCTTTGTTAGCCCTTATGCAGGCGCGTCATTAAACAGTTATTAGCTATATTAATGGATGCTTTGAGTACAGTACAGTGACTATGATCACTTTATGCACAAAAAATATCGGTGTAGCGCCATTCCCAATCGTTCCATTTTTAGCCAACTCATGTTGCCAAAAGTTCGATTCTCAGCGTAAATAAATAGAGCGAGTTGGGCAAACTAAATTATCTTATTGATAATGATTAAATTTTTCCCCACAGGTCATGTTCATCAGCGTGGGTAATGTGCACTTGCACAAATTCACCCACCGGTAACTCGACACCTTCGATGATCACTTGCCCGTCAATTTCAGGGGCATCACGGTGAGTACGTGCAATGCTTTGCCCGTCACCCGCCTCGTCCACCAGCACCGTCATGGTTTTGCCAATCAAACGGCTGAGCTTGGCAGCGCTGATCTCGGCTTGTAATTCCATGAAACGTTCCAAACGCTCTTCCTTGACCTCTTCCGGCACTGCGCCCTCGATAGTGTTAGCGTCTGCACCCTTAACCGGCGAATAGGTGAACGCGCCTACGCGGTCGAGTTGCGCTTCTTCTAGGAAATCCAGCAAGATTTCAAAGTCATCTTCGGTTTCACCGGGGAAACCCACAATGAAGGTGCTACGTACCGCAATCTCCGGGCAGGTTGCCCGCCATTTCCCTAACCGTTCCAGCACTTTTTCCGCATGAGCTGGGCGGCGCATGTTTTTCAAGACGGTTGGGCTGGCGTGTTGGAAGGGAATATCCAAATACGGCAAAATTTTGCCTTCCGCCATGAGCGGCAGCAGATTATCGACATGCGGATACGGGTAAACGTAATGCAAGCGCACCCACACGCCCATGTCACCCAAGGCTTCGGCTAATTGCTGCGAATGCGTTTTGATCGGGCGACCTTGCCAGAAACCCGTGCGGTATTTCACATCAATCCCATACGCGCTGGTGTCTTGCGAAATCACCAATAATTCTTTCACCCCAGCATTCACCAGATTTTCGGCTTCCTGCAATACATCCCCAATTGAGCGCGACACCAAATCGCCACGTAACGAGGGAATAATGCAGAAGGAACAACGGTGGTTGCAGCCTTCCGAAATTTTCAGGTAAGCGTAATGGCGCGGGGTCAGGCGCACCCCTTGCGGGGGAATCAGGTGCGTGTACGGGTCATGCAAGGGCTGCAAATGCTGATGCACCGATTGCATCACCGCTTCATACGCATGAGGACCGGTCACTGCGAGCACGTTGGGATAAGCATCCAGCACCGTGCCTGCATTCGCGCCCAGACAGCCGGTCACAATCACCTTGCCGTTTTCATCGAGCGCTTCGCCGATGGCTTCCAGTGATTCTTCCACAGCGGAATCAATAAAACCGCAGGTATTCACCACCACCAAATCGGCATCGTCATAACTGCCACTGATTTCGTAACCTTCGGCACGCAATTGGGTAAGAATGCGTTCGGAATCCACCAATGCCTTGGGGCAACCGAGACTGACAAAACCGACACGGGGCTGAACTTGTTTCATGGCAAATAACGGGTAAGTAATTGGAAAGGCGGTAATCATAGCGGATCCCGACACATTATGCTCTGGTATCCGCACAAATTGGCTGCAACACTACATCTTGTGTCAAGAACTTTCAGCAGTGGCTATGGAGTTATGCACACAACACAAGATATGGGGAAAGCCTTCCAACATGCAGCAGCAATACCCTAGCAAAGCCCTGCAATATTCACAAGCAAATGATTTTAAAAGAAAATTTAATTGGTTGATTTTCAATCAATTTGATAAAAACTGTTATACAACAAGCGATCCCGTCGCTTATCCACAAAAGTTTCCACATACTTATCCACAGAATATGGGGATAACCCACTTAACCACTTGATTCAGATACTATTAAGCTTTTGTTAAAACCTATTTGGCGTATCCCTATCGAAAGGCATATACAGGCAACCTGCCCATTTGGTTAGAATGTTGGTCGATTGCGCATTCATATTCTGAGAGGAGAAGATTAAATGTCGAAAAAACACCCGGTTATCGCTGTAACAGGTTCCTCTGGTGCAGGCACCACCTTCGTCAAACGTGCGTTTGAGCACATTTTCTTCCGTGAAAAAATTACGGCAGCCGTGGTCGAAGGTGACAGCTTCCATAGCGTTACCCGCACTGAATTTAAACAACGTGCTGCGGTAGAAACCAACTTCAGCCATTTTGGTCCAACAGCCAACGATTTCCATGCACTGGAAGCCTTGTTCAAAAGTTACGGCGAGACCGGCAGCGGTAAAAAGCGTTATTACCTGCACAATGATGCCGAAGCTGCGCACCACAATAAGCGTTTGGCAGACATGGGTGTCACTTGCACCGCCGGTTCCGGTGAGTTCACTCCTTGGGAAGATACTGAAGCTAATACCGACATTCTGTTCTACGAAGGCTTGCACGGCTTGGTAAAAGACATTACCCCCGATAAAAAATACGGCGGTTATGACGTTGCCAAATACGTGGATCTCGGCATTGGTGTTGTGCCTAGTGTCAATCTGGAGTGGATTCAAAAAATTTCGCGTGACCACGCCGAACGCGGCTATTCACCGGAAGCAACCGTTGACACCATTATGCGTCGGATGCCGGATTACATTAACCACATCACCCCGCAATTTTCCCGCACTCACATCAACTTCCAACGTGTACCCACGGTGGATACCTCCAACCCGTTTATTGCGCGGGATATTCCGACCGCCGATGAAAGCTTCGTGATTATCCGCTTCGCTGATCCGAAAGCGTTTAATGTGGATTTCCCGTTCCTGCTGTCCATGATCCATGACTCATTCATGTCACGTCGTAACAGCATTGTCGTGCCGGGTGGCAAAATGGTATTGGCTATGGAGTTGATTTTGAACCCCATCATTCATGAAATGATTGAAACCAAAAAGAAGATTTAAACGACTCAACCCCCTCCGCCTCATGGCGAGAGGGGTTTTTGACTAACGTTGCAGATAGGCACGTAAGGATTCGCAGCGGGCAGTTGCGCTTTCAGGTGTGTAAGGCTCTGGGGGAAACCTTCCCCAAACTGGCGCAGGCCACGCCGCATCCGTTTCAAAACGTGCAATGTGATGCAGGTGCAATTGCGCAACCACATTCCCCAGTGCAGCAACGTTGAGCTTATCCGGCTGGAACAACGTCATCAATGCCTGACTTACCTGATCCGACTCTGCCCATAACTGCTGACGTTCTGTGCTCGTTAGCTCGTGAATTTCGCGGATTCCAGCGCGACGTGGCACCAAAATAAACCAAGGATAACGCGCTTCATTCATCAGCAAGACGCGGCACAGCGCCAAATCCGTCACCCAATGCGTGTCTTGCGCCAATTGCGGGTGCAACACAAAATCCTGATAGCCTACTTCCATTTTCATACTGTAATCCGTCATCTGCATCACTCACCTGAACTTTCCCCTATGCCAACGGTCTTTTGCTGTATCAACAGCAGTAACCATACGGGGATTATTACCATGAAATACATATTGCTGACCACACTCTGCGCGGGCTTGCTGAGTGGCTGTGTCGCAACCAACCCAGCCTTAACCGACAATACCGGCACAGCAGTACAACACCCAGAACCTTCAGCCGAAAGCTATTTTATCGCCAACCGTGATCTGCTTGCTGCTGAAACCAAATGGCGGCAACACAAACCGGCGCATTATAGCTACACCCTGCAACGCTCCTGTTTTTGCAGCGTCGAATTCCGCAAACCGATTGCGATTGAAGTGTCAGGCAGCACCGTCACCAAATCAACAGTCGACGGCGTAGCCCTCGCACTGGAACGCCGTGCGGATGCCTTAACCGTGGAAGATTTATTCGACATTATCCGTAAAGCCATTGACAGCAAAGCGGCACGTATCAGTGTGCAATACGACCTGCAAAATGGTCGCCCGCTCTCAATCAGCGTTGACCAAAACTTACAGATAGCCGATGAGGAAATGCATTACACCGCCTCCGACTTTAAGGAAGTGACCAAAGCCAAACCCAAGGCAAAAAAGAAAGCCAAAAAGACCGTCAAAAAATAACCCAAGGCAAAACCCAATCATAGGGGCGAAAAATTTTTCGCCCCTACCCAAACGTATTACAATGCGGTACTTTACTGGTAACAACCACAGCACAGTACCCCATGCCGCAAACCACCGAACTCATTACCACCCTAAAAAAGCTCCTCAAGCGCCACAATAAAACCTATGTGGATGTCGCCGCCTGCCTGCAACTCTCCGAAGCCAGCGTCAAACGCCTGTTTTCCGAACAAGATGTATCGCTGCAACGTCTGGATAAAATCTGCACCTTAATGGGCATGGAAATTTCCGATCTTGTCCACGAAATGCGTGCCGAACACGCCAAGCCGATCAGCGAATTAAGCCATTCACAGGAAAAGGAAATTGCCGACGATTTGCACCTGTTGCTCGTCACCGTGCTGGTATTGAATCGCTGGTCATGGCAAGACATTACCAACCGTTACCAGTTTAGCGAGGCGCAAGTGATCCGCTACCTTGCACACCTTGACCGCTTGCACATTATCGAATTGCAACCGGGAAATCGCATCAAGCTGTTGGTTGCCCCCAATTTCAAATGGCGCGATGATGGTCCCATCATGAAATTATTCCTCGCCAAAATCGAAACCGAATTTTTCCGCGCCAGTTTTACCAAAGACAATGAAAAACTGGTGGTACTCAACGGTATGTTGAGTGATGCCAGCAACGCCCTGTTCCAGCGCAAAATGACGCAATTAGCCAAAGATTTCGACACCCTGAGTAAGGATGATGCCAGCCTACCGATTGGTGAGCGCAAAGGGTCGACCGTGTTGCTGGCGATACGCGACTGGGATTACGAACGCCTATTCGGTGATCAGCGCAAGCCACGTCAAGGAAGCCAAACATGAACCAACGCCTTTACACCCACGGCTGGGATGACTACGAATTAATCGACGCGGGTGATGGTAAAAAGCTGGAACGCTGGGGCAAAATCCTCACCATTCGCCCGGAAGTGCAAGCCTATTTCAAACCCGGCAAACCCCACAAAGAATGGCACACGCTGGCACATTGGGAATTCATCGAAACCGACAAACACAGCGGTGTGTGGCATCCCTTGCGCGATGCAGCGCCGACCACGTGGGAAATTGGCTACCAGCGGCTGCGCTTTCAGATCGAATTGACCCGTTTCAAACATCTTGGCTTATTCCCCGAACAGCGCTGCAATTGGGATTTTATTGCGGAACACTTGCCCGCTGAAGGGCGCTTTCTCAACCTGTTTGCGTATACCGGCGCAGCGTCGTGCATCGCACGGCAAACGGGCGCGGAAACCTTGCACGTCGATTCCGTTAAGCCATTGCTGACCTGGGCGCACACCAATATGGAGCGCAGCAAACTCGCCGACATTAAGTGGGTGCGCGAAGATGCACTCAAATTCGTCGAACGCGAACTCAAACGCGGGCGGCATTACGACGGCATTATTATGGATCCGCCCGCGTGGGGCTTGGGGAAAAAAGGCGAAAAATGGAAGCTCGACAATAAGCTAGAGGCGTTATTGGAAGGCGTGCAAGGCTTGTTAACGCCCCGTGGTTTTTTGATTCTCAACACCTATTCGCCCACGATTGGCTTGCCGGAAATCACCCGCTTGGCGCATCAGTATTTCAAACCGCAACAGTGCGAGGTGCGTGAGTTGTGGATGCAGACGCGCACGGGTAAGGATTTGTATTACGGGAATGTACTGCGCGTAATTAAACATCAATACACCTAATAGGTATTGCCAAACAATACTCAAAGCCTCACCACCTTCAACTTTTCCCATTCGCGTTGCGCCAAGTGCAACCATCCCCTAATCTTCCTCTCAGAGCATAACAACTGTTAATCGCAACCAGAGGAACACCCCATGAACGACAATATCACCCTGCCCAACTCCAGTAGCTGGTTATTCTTCGTCAAACTCACCTTCGGCATTGCGCTGGTGGCAATGGCAGCTTTTATCTTCTTCCTTGAAGGCAATCTGCTCACCAAGGGCTACCTTGCCCTAAATTCCCTGTTTCTTGTCAGCTCCACTATTATGCTATCGAAAACCCTGCGGGATGAGCACGAAGCGCAACGTTTGTTGAATCGCATTAGTGAAGCCAAAACCAATAAAATCCTCAAAGAATACGCCGAGTAAGGGAGGCAATCCGCATGTTTTATTTAATCGAAAAACTCGCCACTGCGGTACGGGGTGGCACGCGTGAAGTGCTGGAAACTGCCGTCGATGCCAACGCCACCCGCATTTTAGGGCAAGAGATTTACGAATCCGAAAGCCATTTGCGCGAAGCTAAGCAGCACCTTGCACAAGTGATGGCAGACAAATTACGCCTGCAACGCCAGCTTGAGGCGCAAAAAACCCAACTGGCAAGCAAAGAAACCCTGATCCGTCGCCACCTCGAACAAGGCGATGAAGCCGCCGCGCTGTCACTGGCAGAAGATTTCAGCCAACACGAAACCCGGCTGGAACAGCAACAGCGCCAACACGCACAATTGCACGCTTACGAACAACGCTTGTTGCAAACCCTGAAAAACACCGCCAACAAGCTGGAACATTACCGCGCTGAATTACGCATGGCACAAGCGACCCAACACGCCCAACAAGCGGTTGGCAAGCTCTCCCGCCATGCCAACGTCCACAGCGACAAATTTGCACGGATGCACGATTCGTTGGAACGCATTCGCCAACGCCAAGACACGTTTGACGACCAAATGCAGGCACAGCAAGACATTGATGCCTACCTCAATGGCGATTTGCCGCCTGCCCAGCAGGCACGCGAACAAGCCGCAGCGGTATTGGCACGCTTGCGGAACACGCCTCAGCCCTGACAGGGTGTGACCGGAAGTGATGCCAGCTTCTATTAAGCGGCATGGTGGAAGGAAT
>CAYNNA010000086.1:0-12990 GCA_964398375.1 uncultured Thiothrix sp. | reverse complement strand
CGACGACATCAAGCCGACGAGATTGAGTTGTGGGTGGTAAAATGAGAATTGCTGAATGTTTCACGAAGACGGAGGCTTCTCTCAAACACTTTAATGGCTTCGTCGAACTTGCCTTGGGTTTGAAGGAGGTCGCCAACCCTATCCAAGCTAACCGCTAGGTCGCGTTGTCGGGAAGCATCGCTGGGGGCTTTGTCCGCTAGTGTTTGACGTATTTCGAGGCTTTGCTCAAATAATGCTTTCGCTTCTTCCGGCTTGCTTTGAGCTTTGAGTGTGTCGCCTTGCCGTGTAAGAGCAACGGCACGTTGTCTCTGTAAAATATCCCTTTGGACGTTACCGCCAAGGTTCTCGTAATAGGCTGTAACCCACGACTGAATATCCTGCATGATGTCCAGCTTTCCGATAGGTTGCAACTTGTCGTGCAAATCGAAATTGATGCGCTCGATCAATCTGTTGGCTTCATCTAGGGCTTTAGCAGTTTGTTGCTGTTGCCAAACAGCGACAGTAGCGAATATGACCAATCCTGAAACAAAACCGATTAGTAGATTACGTTGTCTCCTACGTCGACCTTTTTCGGCTTGGTGGCTGTGCTGGATGTAATCGCGTTCCGCTGCACTCAATCCAGCGCGGTTGGCAAACAACCATTCCCGCGCCCGTTCCAACGCAATGCCTTGCAGCAGTCCTTTATCACGCTGCTTCTCTGGCAATAGTTGCCAGTCACGCAGACTGTGTTCCAATTGCTGTTTGCCGACTAAAAAGTCATGTTCCTCATGCAGCCACCCATTAAGGAGTTTCCAATGGCGTAACAACGCTTCATGCGCCACTTCGACATATTTTTCGCTTGCTTCGCTATTGCCATTAGCGATGGCTTGGCGCTGCACCAATAAACGGGCATTGGTTAATTTGTTAAGCAGTGGCAATGCGGTTGGTGGCAACTCCTCCCATTTGGCGGGTTGGCGTACATAATCCCCAGCTTCATTGACTCTTACCATGTGTGGAATGAAAGCATCACGCAAAGCTTGAAGCATGTCCTTGCTAAGCTTATTGGGCTGAATGGCTTGTTCAGCTTTTTGCTGTACAGCATTTTCCAACGGGTTGAGCGTATCTGACCCCAAACGGCGATATTCATCTAAAGTTAAGTCGCCATCACTGCCAAAGCGCTCATAAAGTTCACGTAAAGCAAAGGCTAACAGCGGCAACGTATCTTTTGTTGCTGCATCCTGACTGGCTGCTGCAACCAACTCCTCTTCAACAAGTAACCCCGCAACTTCGGCTGGACCACGTATCAACTTACTGATCCGTTCTAATGGCAGCGTTTCAAGCGAGAACAGCTCCATATCCCATGTCACAGTTTCTGATTTCAAAACGGAATGATTTTGCAAAGACTCCAGATAGTCACTACGCATTGCCATCAAGGTTAACAGTGGCAATTGACCAGCTTGTGCCTCTGCTAGTAATTGTAATAGCTGGTTGGTTTCTGTTGGATCAGCAGTGCTGAACAGTTCTTCAGCTTGATCAATACTTATTAAGAGTGATGCATCCAACTGTTCGTTATGAGTTCTTAACTCATTGAGGATGTCACGCAAAACATTCAGCCGTTGCTCACCCTGCAAGTCTTGGTAGAGTTTAGCCCATTGCTCGTTTTCGCCCTGTGCTTGTGCCAGCACTTGAGCTAGTTTGTGCAACGGGCGCTGTTCTGGTCTTAATACATCCAACACAATCCAATGGCGAGAATCGCGTCGTAAGCGTGGAAGTAGTCCGGCTTTCAGCAGTGATGATTTGCCTGCACCAGACGCTGCCAGCATCACCAATAAACTAGCGCTGCCTTGAGTACGATGTTGATTCAAACGTTCACGTAGACGGTTAATCTCGCTATCACGCCCAAAAAACACCGCAGCATCTTCCGCCTCAAACGCTATCATGCCGGGGTATGGGACACGATACCGATCCCATTCAAAACCACCCTGAGTCTTGAGGGATACTTCCATGAGGGCGTTATAAAGGCGTTGCAGCGCATCACCACGGTCTTTTGTCAGGTCAAGGTGCTGGAGGTCAGCCGCCACCCTGGTCTGCAAGCCGGGCTGGATGCGCAGCGGGAAAATGCTTTTGCCCAAGGCACGTGCCTGCATGAATTCAAACCCGCACCACTGCGAAGCCAGCCAGTGCTCACTCAGCAGGCAAATCAGCGCGTGGGAACGCTGGATTTCGCGGTACAGCACTTTTTCCCACTCGCTGCCCGCCGCAATGCCATGCCGTGCGTCGGAGTCGAGGAATAGCGATTCAAAGCCCTGGCTTTCCAGCCGATGCATGAGCTGGAGTGCTTCCGCCTTGTCTTTGGTGGAATGGCTGATGAAAATGAGTGCCACAAGCAAGCCCTTGTGTGGTTGGGAATGGCTTTTTTATAGCCGTAACGGGCTGTGAAGTCCAGTAAGTTGCTAGAATCCGCTACACTGTCAACACAGGCATCTGACGGATAGCAACAGCATGAAAATCCCCTACGGCGAAAGCAATTTCAAAAAAGTCATCACGGGCGGTTATGTCTACATCGACAAGACCGATTACATCGCCCAACTGGAAACCGCAGGCAGCTACCATTTCCTGCTGCGCCCGCGCCGCTTTGGTAAAAGCCTGTTTGTGTCCATGCTGTGGCACTATTACGATGTCGCGCACCAGCATGAATTTGAGGCACTGTTTGGCAAGCTCCACATTGGGCAATACCCCACGCCACTGAAAAACAGCTACCAAGTGCTGTTCATGGATTTCAGTGGGATTGATACCGATGGTGGTCACGATGCCATTTTGCAGCGTTTCACCAGCAAGGTGGAAATGCATTTGCAAACTTACCTGCGCCGTTATGCTTACGCGGATAGCTACATTCAGGCACTGCGTGAAAAGGTTTCTCCTGCGGATAAGATGCAGCAATTCATGGAGCTGCTTGGGGAGCAAAAAATCCTGCTGCTGATCGACGAATACGACCATTTTGCCAACACCCTGCTGGCGGAAGACCTCTCATTATTCCAAAACATCATGGGTAAGGGCGGTTTCGTGCGCAGCTTCTACGAAGTGTTGAAAAGTGCCACCATGACGGGCGTGTTAGACCGACTGTTTGTTACCGGCGTTACGCCATTGATGTTGGATAGCCTCACCAGCGGTTTCAATATCGCCAAAAACCTCTCTATTAACGCCGATTTCAATGCAGCGATGGGCTTTACCCACGCCCAGACCCACGGCTTGTTGCAACCGACAGCTATGCAATGTGGTTTAGATGCAGATGCTGTCATGAGCGATGTCACCGATTGGTATAATGGCTACCGTTTCCACCCAGATGCCACAGAAACTGTCTTCAATTCGGATATGGTGCTGTACTTTGCTATGGAGTTTAACCGTGAACGCTGCACCTACCCCAAACGGATGCTGGATGAGAATATTGCCTCCGATTACCGCAAAATCATGGCGTTATTCCAGATCGGCAATCGCGAAGCCAACTACCAAGTGCTGGATGATCTGATTAATGTCGGTGATGTGTTGGCAGTGCAGCAACGCAAATTTGAGCTTGATAAACACTTCGACCGCAACGATTTCATCAGCTTGCTGGCGTACATGGGCTTTGTCACCATCAGTGGCGAAACCATGACCCAGACCCGTTTTGCTATTCCCAATCACGTTATCCGCGAGTTGTATTTCCAGTATTTCAAGGTGGAACTGGAACAGCGCAACCAACTGAAACTGTCCAATCAAACCCTCCCGGTGGCGATTGAAGTGCTGGCATTGCAAGGTGATTTGCAACCGTTGGCAGTGGAAATGCAGCAGGTATTGGCAGGGCTTTCCAACCGCGATCTGATCAAGCTGGATGAAAAGCACATCAAAACCCTGTTGTTGACGCTGCTGTACCAATTTCCGATTTATTTCATCCATAGCGAACGCGAAATGGATAAGAAATACCCCGACGTATTGTTACTGGAACGTAGCCCGTTTGCGGTCAAACACCAGCATTTGATTGAGCTGAAATACGCCAAAAAAGGCGATGGTGCAGCCGGTTGGGAAGCCAAAAAGCAGGAAGGAATTGCGCAGGTGCAAGGTTATTTACAATTGCCTGCGATTGCCGCCTTGCCTAAGCTCAAAGCATGGCTGATGCTGACGGATGGGGAGCGGGTGGAAGTGATCGCAATCTGATTCAAGCATCCAATAGGGAGGAGCAACATGTTAAAGAGCAGCATGACGACGCAACGCTTGCTGGCGCTGTTTGCCGCTGGGGTCGCTTTTCTCAACTTCCCGCTGCTGGCACTGTGGAATCATGACGTGCAAGTGTGGGGCATTCCGTTGTTTCCGCTGGGCTTGTTTGCGGTGTGGGTGGTGCTGATTGTGCTGCTGGCACTGATCATGGAAACGGGTGAGGATTAAGCCATGTTATCACCCGTGTTAGTTATCGGCGTTACCTTTGCCTACCTGTTAAGCCTGTTTGCGGTGGCGTATTGGGCGGATAAACGTGCGGAAGCTGGGCGTTCGGTGATTGCCAATCCGTGGGTTTACGCGCTTTCCATTGCGGTGTATTGCACGGCTTGGACGTATTTCGGCAGTATCGGGCGGGCTGCAAGTGGCGGGGTGTGGTTCCTGCCGATTTATCTGGGGCCGATGCTGGCAATGGTGCTCGCTTGGCTGGTGGTGCGCAAGATGATCCGCATTGCCAAAACCTACCGGATTACCTCAATCGCCGACTTTATCGCCAGCCGTTACGGCAAAAGCCCGTTGCTGGCGGGGTTGGTCACGTTGATTACGGTGGTGGGGATTGTGCCGTACATTGCGCTGCAACTGAAAGCGATTTCCAGTGGTTATGCGGTGCTGACCCTGCCACTCGGTGAGAAACTCACCACACCGACTGATTGGTGGGCGGATAGCACCCTGTACATTGCGCTGGCACTGGCGGGTTTCACCATTATGTTTGGCACACGCCATCTGGATAGCAGCGAACGCCACGAGGGCATGGTGGCAGCCATTGCGTTTGAATCGGTGGTGAAGTTATTGGCATTCTTGCTGATTGGGGTGTTTGTCACCTATGGCATGTTCAATGGCGTTAGCGACCTTTTTGGGCAGGCACTGAATACTGAACACTTGCGTAAACTGCTGACCTTTGACCAAGGGCAGCAGCCGTTTGTGTATACACAATGGTTTACCTTGACTTTGCTGGCGATGCTTTCGGTGATTTTCCTGCCACGTCAGTTTCAGGTGATGGTGGTGGAAAATGTCGATGAACGCCATTTGCGCCGCGCGGTGTGGGTGTTCCCGTTGTATTTGTTGTTGATCAATCTGTTTGTGTTGCCGATTGCCTTGGGTGGCTTGCTGTATTCTGGGGTGGGGACGATTAACCCGGAAACCTTCATCTTGTCATTGCCACTGGCACTAGGGCAAAACACCCTCGCTCTGCTGGCATTCGTTGGCGGGGTGTCAGCAGCCACCGGCATGGTGATCGTGGAAGCCATCGCGGTATCCACGATGGTGTGCAACGATCTGGTGATGCCTTTGCTGTTGCGTACCCGGCGTTTCGGCGAACGTTCCGGCGGTGATTTGACCCAGGTGCTGCTGCGCATTCGCCGCATGGCTATCATTTTGATTTTGCTGCTGGGCTATCTGTATTTCCATCTGGCGGGCGAAGCCTACGCGCTGGTGAGCATCGGTCTGATCAGCTTTGCGGCGGTGGCGCAATTTGCTCCGGCAATGCTGGGCGGCATGTATTGGAAAGGCGCAACCCGTAACGGCGCACTTGCAGGCTTGCTGGCAGGTTTCCTGCTGTGGGTGTATACACTGATGTTGCCGTCGCTGGCAAAATCGGGCTGGATGTCGGCAGATTTCCTGCAACACGGCTTGTTCGGGATTGACTTGCTGAAACCGGAAGCGCTGCTGGGCTTGAGTGGGTTGGATAGTATTACCCATTCGCTGTTCTGGAGTCTGTTTGTGAATAGCAGCGTTTACGTGCTGGTGTCATTGTGGCATCGCCCCAGCGCCCGCGAAGCCAGCCAAGCATTGCTGTTTGTCGATGTGTTCCAGCGCACCCATAGCGCCCACCCGGTATTCTGGCAGGGACAAGCCAAAGTCACCGATTTGTTGCACCTGACCGGGCGGTTTCTGGGGCAAGAAAAAGCGCAACATTTATTCAGTGATTATGCTCGCCAAGCCGGTGTTCATGACATAGGGCAAATACCGGCGGATGCTAAACTGGTACACTTTGTGGAAACGCAACTGACTGGCGCGATTGGCAGCGCATCGGCGCGGGTGATGGTGGCGTCCGTGGTGGAGGAGGAGGTGCTGGAACTCGATGATGTGATGCGCATTCTGGAGGAGGCATCGCAATTACGCGCCTATTCGCAAGCACTGGAGGAGAAATCGCATTCCCTGCAATTGGCAACCGATGAATTGCGGGCAGCCAATGACAAGCTGAAAAGCCTTGACCGTTTGAAAGACGAATTCATGTCGTCCGTTACCCATGAATTACGCACGCCGCTGACGTCCATTCGCGCCCTGACCGAGCTGATGCAGGATGACCCGGAAATGGAGGTGGAACAGCGCCAGCAATTCCTCGGCATTGTGGTGGCGGAAGCTGAGCGCCTCAGCCGTCTGGTCAATCAGGTGCTGGATATGGCAAAGATCGAATCCGGTCATGTCGATTGGCATGAAACCGAGGTCGACATGGCAGAGGTGGTGCAGCAGGCGGTCAATAGCGTGGCAGCCACCTGCCGCGAACGCCGCATTACGCTGGATACGCAATTGCCGGAACAGGTGACGCCAGTGCGGGCAGACCATGATCGGCTAGTGCAGGTCATGCTGAATTTGCTTTCCAATGCCATGAAGTTTGTCCCGGCACAGGCTGGCAAGATTGCCGTGTGCTTGCAGGATAGCGCCGCAGGCGTTACGGTCACGGTGACAGACAATGGTGTCGGCATCCCGACCGACAAGCACGCCTTGGTATTTGAAAAGTTCCGGCAAGTTGATAATGCTTCCGGCTCACAACAAGGCACAGGACTAGGCTTGCCCATTAGCCGCGAAATCGTGGAACATTTCGGCGGGCGGATGTGGCTGGAATCCGAAGCAGGCAGAGGAGCGTGCTTTGGATTCTTTTTGCCCAGATAACGATAGAGAGGAGAACAATATGACTAAAACCGTACTGATCGCGGATGATGAACCCAACATCCTGATCTCACTAGAATTCCTGATGAAGCGTGAAGGGTATCGTGTACTGGTGGCGCATGATGGGCAGGAAGCCTGTGATCTGATTATGGCGGAACGCCCCGACCTGTTGCTGCTTGATGTGATGATGCCGAAAAAGACCGGTTTCGATGTCTGCCATGAAGTCCGCGCCCATGCGGATTTCAAGGATACCCCCATCCTGTTGCTGACCGCCAAAGGGCGCGACACCGATGTCGCCAAAGGGCTGGCAATGGGGGCGAATGCCTACATGATCAAGCCGTTTTCCACTAAGGAACTGGTGCAAAAAGTCCGTGAGATGCTGGGGGCAGCGGTATGAGGCGCTTTGATAAACGTGTCGCCATCGGGGTTGCCATTATTGGCGTGATTTGTCTGGTGTGGCTGGGTGTTACCGGGGCATTGATTGGCGCATCCCTGAGCGAAAGTGAACGTGAGGCGGTGCGCAATGCTGTTGGAGCGCGGGGTGTTTTGCTGGTGGTGATGTGGGCGGTGTCGTTGGTCGTGGTCGGTGCGGTGTTGAGCCGTCTGGTGGCTTATTTTATGACTGCCCCGGCGCGGCTGGCGGAGGAAGCCCAAGTGTTGCTGGGAACGGATGTCAAACGCCAGCTCGTTCCCACCGGTAGTATTGAAAACCGCCGTCTGACGGATTTGTTCAACCAGTTGGTGCAACAGCGCGAATCTTTGCGTGACGAAATGGATGCACGGGTTAGCGAGGCTGCCCACAACACCGAACAGGAAAAAAACCGTCTCGCCGCACTCATGTCGGAACTGACCAAAAGCGTGGTGGTGTGTAACCTTGATGGGCGCATTTTGTTATACAACAACCGCGCAAGGATGCAGTTCCGCAAGCTGTCGCAAGCCCCCGGCGCTATTGGCGGTACGGAACTGATTGGTTTGGGGCGTTCGGTCTACGGCGTGTTTGATCGCAAGCTGGTGGCACACGCGCTGGAAAACATTCAGCACCGGTTGCAACGCGGTGCGGCTGCCCCTTCTGCGCAATTCATCACTACTACCCCGTCGGGTCAGTTGTTGCGGGCGCAAATGGCATCGGTACGTTCGCCGCAGGAAGGCAATGAGCCGCCGAAAATGACTGGCTTCGTGCTGATGCTCGACAATATTACCCGCGAATTTGAGGCGCAAGCGCGTCAGGACAGCATTTTGCACACCCTGACCGAACGCAGCCGCGCTGCGCTTGCCAACATGCAGGCAGCACTGGATGTACTGGAATACCCTGACCTCGAACCCGACATGCACGAGCGCCTGTTGAAAGTGTTGCGCGAAGAGACCGCAGGGCTGGGTACACGCCTGCGCGAAATCAAGTCTTCCGCCGTGGATAGCACCGTATTGCGCTGGCCACTGGAAGACATGCTGGGGACGGATTTAGTAGCAGCGGCGATTCGTCGTATCGAAACCATCGACAATTTGTCTGCCGTCGCTGATCAGGTGGATGACTCCCTGTGGCTCAAGGTGGAAAGTTTCTCACTGCTGCAAGCGCTGTCCTACCTTGCGGAACGCCTCAAGCAGGAATGCGTGATTACCACCCTGCAATTACGTCTGGGTATGGGTGACGGGCGGGCGCAACTGGATTTGTGCTGGCAACCTTCCGCCGATAAAGCCACCACGGAAGTGATTCCCGGCTGGGAAACTGACCCGATGCGTTCCGGTGGCGAAGACACATCCCTCACCATTCAGGACGTAGTGGAACGCCACGGCGGGGCATTCTGGTTTGGGCGTGATCCTGACAGCGGTACAGTCTTTTTCCGCTTCCTGCTACCACTCGCCGCTCCGCAGGAGCAACTGGAAACCGCCAGCATGGTGCGCAATGAAAGTCGCCCGGAATACTACGATTTCGACCTGTTCCAAAGTTCGGCACAGACTCGCTCGCTGGAAGACAGCAAGCTTAGCGAACTGTCATTTACCGTATTCGATACCGAAACCACCGGGCTTGACCCTGCCAACGGCGACGAAATTATCCAGATTGCGGCGGTGCGCATCGTCAACGGCAAGCTGCTGCGCCATGAGAGTTTTGACCAGTTTGTTGACCCGAAACGCAATATTCCCGAACATACCATCCCCATCCACGGCATTACCCCCGACATGGTGAAAGGGCAACCAACCATTGATAAGGTATTGCCTGCGTTCCACCAGTTTGCCCAAGATACCGTGCTGGTCGCGCACAATGCCGCGTTCGACATGCGCTGTTTGCAGGTGAAGGAAAAAGTCACTGGGCTGGTGTTTGACAACCCGGTCATGGATACCTTGCTGCTGTCTGCCGTTGTTCACCCTAATCAGGCATCACACCGGCTGGAGGCGATTACCGAACGTTTCAACATCAATATCCTAGGGCGGCATACCGCACTGGGGGATTCGATGGCGACGGCGGAAGTTTTCCTGAGGCTGATTCCACTGCTGGCAGAGAAAGGCATTCATACCTTGGGGCAGGCGCGGGAAGCCGCACAGAAGACGTATTACGCCCGCCTGAAATATTGAGTGTAAAAAGGGTGGCTGGATATATGCTAAACTTGCCTCATCCAGCTACCTGATAGGCAAGCACCATGCAAGATAAATTCATCAACCTTTTCACCGACTTCGGTTTCAAGAAGCTGTTTGGTGAAGAACCGAACAAAGACCTGCTGATCAGCTTCTTAAACACGTTGTTGCCTGAAAAGCACCATATCCAAGAGCTGCAATTCACCAAAAATGAATACCAAGGCGCTAATGCACTCGATCGCAAAGCTATTTTCGACCTGAGCTGCACCAGCAGCACCGGCGAACGCTTTATTGTGGAATTGCAAAAAGCCAAGCAGAACTATTTCAAAGACCGCAGCCTTTATTACGCTACCTTCCCGATTCAGGAACAGGCGCAACGCGGTGATTGGGATTATAAGCTCACGGCGGTTTACACGGTCGGTATCCTCGACTTTGTGTTTGATGAAGACAGGCGCGAAGATGACCACGAAGTGGTGCATTTCATTCAACTGAAAAACCAGAACGGGCATGTATTTTACGACAAACTGACCTTCATCTACCTGACACTGCCGCATTTCCAAAAGACACGCGGGGAACTACGCACCCTGCAAGACAAATGGTTTTACATTTTCAGGCATTTGCATGAGTTACAAGAAATCCCGCCGGAATTGCAGGAAGCCATTTTCCTGAAATTGTTCGCGGTTGCCAATATTGCCCAATTCAGCCCCATTGAACGGCAAGTGTACGAAGCTAGCCTCAAATACTACCGTGATTTGAAAAATGTGACAGATACGGCTCGCGATGAGGGGTGGCAGGAAGGTAAGGCGGAAGGCAAAGCGGAAGGCAAGGCTGAAAAGGCGCGGGAAGTGGCCTGTAATCTGCTACGGCTGGGTATTATTTCTGATGCAGAGATTGCCAGTATGACGGGGCTGGATATTGATACGATTCAACAACTGCGGTTGCAGATATAAGTAACAATTCTGGCAAGGGAGGCGGCGCAGAAGACCTATTATGCGCGGTTGAAATATTAGGGTTGACCTTAGCTTGGATTCAGCTTAGTTTATCTGATTAATCAAATTTTAGAGCGAAACCAAGATGGCACGTATTACGGTTGAAGATTGCCTACAGCATGTTGATAATAATTTTGCGCTGGTATTGAAAGCGGCAAGACGCGCCCGTGACATTTCCCACGGCGCTCAGCCGCTGGTGGCAGATGAGGGCGATAAGCCCACTGTCATCGCCCTGCGCGAAATTGCCGAAGGCTTGCTGGTGCAGAAACCAGTGGTGATTTCCACCAAAGCAATCGACGATTAAGACTGATAAAGAATACCCACTGCTACCTTGAGTGGGTATTTTTTTGATGTTGAGAATACGACCTGACCTGATACGCTCGGTGAGGATGTTTTATGTCAGATGATAATTCATACCGTGAACCCGCGCCCGACAATGAGCGTGGGGCTGAATCCAGCAACATGGGGGATGGCTTTCATGAGTTTAGTGAGCCAAGTTCTGCGGCATCTGAGCCGGTAGTGTCCCCTGAATCGCCTGCTGATCCGTCAGAACCACTGATGGAACATGTTGAACCAGCGCCTGAACTACCTGAACCAGCACCTAAACCGATTATTTCGCATAATGTCTTTCGCGCCAACAATCTGATGCAGTTGGTTGAGCGTTACATGTCGCCAGCCGATACCCGCAAAGTCTACGATGCTTTTTTGTTGGCTGCGGAAAAGCACGAAGGTCAGATGCGGGCGGATAAAGTCACCCCTTATATCACCCACCCTTTGGAGGTCGCCCGCACCTTGGCATTGTGGTATCTGGATGTGGATACCGTTTGTGCAGCACTGTTACACGATGTCCCCGAAGATACCGATTGCAGCATTGAAGAAGTCGTGGAGAAATTTGGGGCTACGGTTGGGCATTTGGTGGGTGGCGTCACCAAGTTAAAGCGTAACGATGCGTTGCCGACCAAACAGGCGGTGACGATTGCCAGTTATCACAAAATGATGCAGGCGATGACGCAGGATTTCCGTGTGGTATTGGTCAAATTGGCTGATCGTTTGCACAATATGAAAACCTTGGAGAATGTGGAGCCTGATAAGCGGCGGCGGGTCGCGCGGGAAACTTCCACGACCTATGTGACGTTAGCGCGGCGCATGGGGATGAATATTATCCGGCGCGAATTGCAGTGGTTATCGTTCCAAGGTTTGTACCCTTGGCGCAGCAGCATTATGGAGCGGGCGCTGGATAGGTATCTGCAAGAGAATGAAGAAAAGCACGCGCAAATCTTCAAAAGCATTGCGGATGCGTTGGAGGTCAGCATTCCCAGTAGCAGTGTGGTGATATGGGAAAAAAATCTGTTCCGGGTGTACGAGCAGTGTCGCCGTAAAAAGGTTGGTTTCCGCCAGCAGTGTGATTTGCTGGAAATTAGCGTGCAAGTCGCTGAGCCGGAAGAGTGTTACCGCGCGTTAGGCATTATCCATAATTTATTCAAGCCGCGCATGGGTATGGTCAGGGATTTCATTGCTGCACCCAGAGCGTATGGTTTTCAGTCATTACAGACCACGGTGACAGCATCTAATGGGCAGGTGGTGCGTTTCCAGATCCAGACGCGGGAAATGTATCAGGTGGCACAATTGGGCGTTGCGGCTCGCTGGAATCATGCGTCGGGAACTCGTTCCTATACCCAAGGGGTATTCAATAGCTGGATCGAGCAGGTCAAGGAGTTCGATAGTCAGGCACAAAACCCGGATGAGTTTTATGCAGCAATGCAAGGCGATATGTTCCAGACGGAGATTTACGCCTATACCCCGGAAGGTGATGTGAAAGAATTGCCGCGTGGGGCGACCTTGGTGGATTTTGCTTACGCTGTGCATACTGAGTTAGGGCATCGTTGCGTGAAAGCCAAGGTGGACGGAGTGGAGCGAGGATTACGCAGCCGTGTGCCGAATAATATGGCGACGATTGAAATTATCACTGGCGATGCGCCTAATCCAGACGTGGGCTGGCTGCATTTCGTCAAGACGAGCAAAGCACTCTATGCGATCCGCAGTTGGTTGCGTCAGCATAATGCGTTACCTGAATGGGGCGAACAGGGGATGGGGCAGAAGATGTTAGCCGGTATTGTCGTGGATGTTCGCGATGTGAAAGGCATGTTACGCCAAATCACGAAAGCGCTGGACAGTTTGGATGTGAACATCGTTGATTTAAAGATTTCTGGTGAAGGGCGTATCAAGCAAGATGCTTTTACCATTCAAGTCGATGATCAAGGGCATTTACAAGAAGTCATTCGTCAGCTAAAACACATACCGAATGTATTGAATGTCA
>CAYNNA010000085.1:0-13150 GCA_964398375.1 uncultured Thiothrix sp. | reverse complement strand
CCCCCATTCTCTGTTAGCAGAAAAGAGGGAAATTATTTCGGAACAGTTCCTAAATGCCCCACGTTCATCTTCCACCATTGGCTTGCAGCACCCCGTTATGAAATAATCCCCGCTTTCATACCACCCACACAGAATTTACCCTTAAAAGGAGTGTCCGCATGGACGAGAACAAAAAGAAAGCCCTCGCCGCCGCCCTAGGCCAGATTGAACGTCAGTTTGGTAAAGGCGCGGTGATGCGCATGGGCGACTCCACTGCCGCCCGCGACATCGACGTGATTTCCACTGGCTCGTTGGGGTTGGATATTGCTCTCGGCATCGGCGGTCTGCCTAAAGGTCGTGTTGTCGAAATTTATGGACCGGAGTCTTCCGGTAAAACCACCCTGACGCTGCAAGTGATTGCCGAATGCCAAAAAATGGGCGGCACGGCGGCTTTCGTCGATGCGGAACACGCACTCGACCCGATTTACGCGCAAAAACTCGGCGTTAACGTGGATGATTTGCTAGTTTCCCAGCCAGACAACGGCGAACAAGCCTTAGAAATCGCTGATATGCTGGTGCGTTCCAATGCGGTCGACGTGGTAGTGGTCGACTCGGTAGCGGCGTTGACCCCGAAAGCGGAAATTGAAGGCGATATGGGTGATTCCCACGTCGGCTTGCAAGCGCGGTTAATGTCGCAAGCCCTGCGCAAACTGACGGGTAATATCAAGCGTTCCAACACCTTGGTTATTTTCATCAACCAGATTCGGATGAAAATTGGCGTGATGTTTGGCAACCCAGAAACCACTACGGGTGGTAATGCGCTGAAATTCTATTCATCTGTGCGTCTCGATATTCGCCGCATTGGTGCGATTAAGAAGGGCGAGGAAATCACCGGCTCTGAAACCCGCGTCAAAGTGGTTAAGAACAAAGTTGCCCCACCGTTTAAACAAGCCGAGTTTGAAATTCTGTACGGCGAAGGTATTTCCCGCGAAGGCGAATTGGTTGACCTCGGTGTCAAGCAAGGGCTGATTGGCAAAGCGGGCGCATGGTACAGCTACAACGGTGAAAAAATCGGTCAAGGCAAGGATAACGCCCGCAATTACCTGAAAGAGCATCCGGCGGCAGCGGCAGACATTGAAAAAGCTATCCGCGAAGCCTGCATGAATACCCCCGGTTTTGGTGCAGTGAGTGAAGAAGCCGACAGCGATGCCGGTCTTGACGACGTGGTGTAATCGTTAACAATGGCTAACGGGCGCGAATGTGAGGCGGTAGCGGTGCGTTTGTTAGCACAACGTGAGCATTCCCGCCACGAACTCGCGCAAAAAGTGCGTCAGCGTTGCGAGTGCGATACTATCAGCCTGAACGCACTCTTGGATAAATTGCAGTCGCTGGGTTATCTGGATGATGCCCGTTACGCGGCTGCTTTTGTCCGTTCGTCAATCTCGCGGGGGCGTGGCCCGCAGCGGATTAGCTATGAATTACGCGAGCATGGCGTGGATGACACCACGGCGGCTCAGGCATTGGCAGAAGCCGATGTCGACTGGCACGATCTGGTCTGTGAACAACGGATCAAAAAATTTGGCGGGGAAATCCCCACTGATTACAAGGAACGCGCCCGGCAATCTCGATTTCTTGCCGGGCGCGGTTTTTATACCGATGCGATTAAAGCTGCTTTCCAATGAATACTGCTGAACTCAGACAACATTTTCTCGATTTTTTCGCCAGCAAAGGCCATGAAATCCTCCCGTCCAGCTCGCTGATACCGGGTAATGACCCGACCTTGCTGTTCACCAATGCAGGCATGGTGCAATTCAAGGACGTGTTTTTGGGCGAGGATATACGCGCCTATAACCGTGCGACGACTTCGCAGCGTTGCGTGCGTGCGGGCGGCAAACATAATGACTTGGAAAATGTTGGTTACACCGCACGTCACCACACCTTTTTTGAAATGCTCGGTAATTTTAGTTTTGGCGATTATTTCAAACACGACGCGATTCAATATGCGTGGGAATTCCTCACCGAAGTGCTGAAATTGCCCAAAAGCAAGCTGTGGGTGACGGTTTACGCGGAAGACGACGAAGCCTATAACATTTGGGCGCAGCAAATCGGCGTGCCAACTGATCGCATTACCCGCATCGGTGATAATAAGGGAGCGCGTTACGCTTCCGACAATTTCTGGCAGATGGGTGATACCGGGCCGTGTGGACCTTGCACCGAAATTTTCTACGATCACGGCGAACATATTTGGGGCGGGCCACCGGGAACGCCTGAGGAGGATGGCGACCGTTACATCGAGATTTGGAACTTGGTGTTCATGCAATACGAGCGCACCAAAGATGGCGAAATGCGTCCGCTGCCGAAACCTTCCGTCGACACTGGCATGGGCATGGAGCGTCTGGCGGCGGTGATGCAGGGCGTTCACAGTAATTACGAAATCGACTTGTTCCAAACATTGCTCAAAAAAGGCACGGAGTTGGCGAAAAATGCTGACCCGAATAGCCCGTCATTGAAGGTCATTGCGGATCATATCCGTTCGTGCTCCTTTCTGATTGTGGATGGGGTATTGCCGTCGAACGAAGGGCGTGGCTATGTATTACGCCGGATTATTCGCCGCGCTATCCGTCACGGCTACAAACTGGGCATGGAAGCACCGTTTTTCCATAAGTTGGTACAGCCCTTGGTGGATGAGATGGGCAAAGCGTACCCTGAACTTGCCGCTGCTCAGCCCTTGGTCGAACAGGCGTTGGAAAAAGAAGAACGTCGCTTTGCCGAAACCCTCGAACAGGGCATGAAGATTCTGGAAGAAGCGATTGCAGGCATGTCCGGCGACACCATTGACGGCGAAACCGTGTTCAAGCTGTACGACACTTACGGTTTTCCGGTGGACTTGACGGGTGATATTGCCCGTGAACGCAACCTCAAACTGGATGAAGCCGGGTTTGAAGCGGCAATGAATGCGCAACGCGAACGCGCTCGTGCTGCCGGTAAATTCGGCGCGGATTACGGCGACAAGCTGGATGTGAGTGGTGCTACTGAATTCCACGGCTACGAGCAATTGGCGGAAACGTCTACCATCACTGCGTTATTCGGTACTTCGGCTACGCTCAGTAACCGTGGTAATGAGGCGGTAACGAGCCTGCAAGCCGGTGATGAAGGGCGTATCGTGCTGGATCACACCCCATTCTATGCCGAATCCGGTGGGCAGGTGGGCGATACGGGTGTGTTCCACACGGGGGATGCGGTGTTCCGCGTGACCGATACCCGCAAACAGGGCGCAACGTTTATCCATATCGGTACGCTGGAATCCGGCACATTGGCTGTTGGTACAAACGTTGCCGCCGAAGTGGATGCCGAACGCCGCCGAGCCATCATTCTCAACCATTCCGCCACGCATTTAATGCACGCCGCACTGCGCCAAGTGTTGGGTACGCACGTTGAGCAAAAAGGCTCATTGGTGACACCTGATCGTTTGCGTTTTGACTTCTCGCAACCTGATCCCGTTTCCGCCGAGCAAATTGCTGAGGTAGAAGCCATCGTTAACCGTGAAATCCGTGCGAATGCGGCGACTTCCGCGCAAGTCATGAACATGGAGGCTGCCAAGCAAGCCGGTGCAATGGCGTTGTTCGGTGAAAAGTACGGCGATGAAGTGCGCGTACTGAAAATCGGTTTCTCCACGGAATTGTGTGGCGGTTGCCACGTTAACCGTACTGGCGACATTGGCTTGTTTAAAATCGTCAGCGAAGGCGGGGTTGCCGCCGGTGTGCGCCGTATCGAAGCCGTGACGGGCGCGAATGCACTGGCGTGGCTTGCGGAAGTGACCAGCCGTTTGGATAATGTGGCACGTTTGCTCAAATCCAATCCAGTGGAAGTAACGGACAAGCTTGACGCGATGCTGCAAAAAAGCCGCGCTCTCGAAAAGGAACTGGAACAGCTTAAAGGCAAAATGGCTTCCCAAGCCGGTTCCAACCTTGCCGATCAAGCGGTGGAAGTGGGCGGAGTGCGCGTCCTCGCAGCACATTTGGAAGGGGCTGATCCCAAATCCTTGCGCGACACCGTTGACCAGTTGAAAAACAAACTGGGTAAAGCGGTGGTGATTCTCGCCACGGTAGCGGATGGCAAAGTCAGTTTGGTGGCAGGTGTCACCAAAGACGAAACCGCCAAAGTCAAAGCCGGTGATTTGCTGGGCTTTGTCGCCGCGCAACTGGGTGGCAAAGGCGGCGGTCGCCCTGACATGGCACAAGGCGGCGGCACGGATGTGGCAGCATTGCCAGCAGCCTTAGCCAGCGTACAGGGCTGGGTTGCCGAGCGGGTTTAATTTAAGTGTTTTGAAGGTAAACAGTAAACAATGGCACTGATCGTACAGAAATACGGCGGTACATCGGTTGGCACACCTGAGCGTATCGAGGCTGTGGCTGACCGGGTAATCCGCTGGAAACAACAGGGCAATGATGTCATCGTGGTGGTTTCCGCGATGTCGGGCGAAACCAATAAGCTGGTCGCGCTCATCAACGCCATTAACCCACAAGGTTCGGAACGCGAAAAAGACGCGATTCTGTCCACCGGCGAACAAGTCACGATTGGCTTGCTGGCGATGGCGTTGGAAAAGAAAGGTCAACCGGCGCGTTCCTATACCGGGGCGCAAGTTCGCATTTTGACCGATGATGCGCACACCAAAGCGCGTATCCGCGACATTGATGCCGACCCAATCCGCAAGGATTTGGCTGACGGCAAAGTGGTGGTAGTAGCAGGTTTCCAAGGCGTGACCGAATCCGGCAGCATTACCACCTTAGGGCGCGGCGGTTCGGATACTACGGGCGTGGCGTTGGCAGTGGCGTTAAAAGCCGACGAATGCCAGATTTACACCGACGTGGATGGCGTTTACACCACCGACCCGCGTGTCGAACCCAATGCGCGTCACATTCCGCGCCTGACTTTGGAGGAAATGCTGGAAATGGCCAGCCAAGGCTCCAAGGTGCTGCAAATCCGTTCGGTTGAATTTGCCTACAAATATGATATGCCTATCCGTGTGCTGTCCAGCTTTGATGAATTTGGTCAAGGTAAAAGTACACTGGTCACTCGTGAGGAAGAAGTAATGGAAGAAGTCTCAGTCCGTGGGATTGCGTTTAATCGTGATGAAGCTCAATTGACGGTAACGGGTGTGCCGGATCGCCCTGGGGTTGCGTACCAGATTCTGGGGCCAATTTCGGATGCTAATATCGAAGTCGATATGATTGTGCAAAACACGGGTTCTGACGGTACGACGGATTTTACTTTCACCGTCCACAAAAATGATTACATTAAAGCCAAGGCGATTTTGGAACAAACCGCTGCTGTCCTAGGCGCGAAACATTGTAAAGGGGATGAACACATTGCCAAGGTGTCGATTGTCGGGGCTGGGATGCGTTCTCATGCGGGTGTTGCCAGTAAGATGTTCAAAATATTGGCTGATGATGGTATTAATATTCGTATGATTTCCACGTCGGAAATTAAAGTCGCGGTAGTGGTTGATGAGAAATATTTGGAATTAGCGGTGCGAGTGTTGCACCAAGCGTTTGGCTTAGCGCAAACCACAGCTTAATTTCTGTATAAATTGCTGAAAAAACCCACTGGGCAGGGTCTGCCGCAGTGGGTTTTTTTTACCTTAAAATGAAGGAATTAGGCGATTTAATTAATGTTTGTTGTATAAATAACACATTGGTAAAAATGCAACTTTTGTGCAAATAGTTAAGCCTCAGTTAAGTGCTAATATGGGATGGTTGACGCTACCAACGACTGTGATGATGCTTTAGGGGTATCACGGGGCTTTTGGGATACATAAATGCAGCAATATGGAGATTATGCGATATGTTGATTTTAACACGGAGGGTGGGGGAAACCCTCATGATTGGGGATAGTATCAGCGTTACGGTCTTAGGGGTAAAAGGTAATCAAGTTCGCTTGGGGATCAATGCGCCGAAGGATGTTGCCGTACACCGCGAAGAAATCTTTGAACGCATTCGGCATGAGCACCTTGAGCCGCTCGCGATTGAAGAAAATGCAAATTAGGGCTTTACGTTAATCCTATTTGAAGGTATCCTTGCCGCCTTCAATCAGTACCGGAGAGGTGGCCGAGAGGCCGAAGGCGCTCCCCTGCTAAGGGAGTATGGGCCAAAAGCCCATCGCGGGTTCGAATCCCGCCCTCTCCGCCATTTTTATACTAAGCCCCCATGATACGTATCACTGAATTGCGCCTGCCGCTGGAATCTCCCACCGATGCTTTGCCCGTGGCTATCGCCGAACGCTTAGGCATTACGACGGCTGACTTGCTAAGCTTTACCGTTTTCAAGCGTGGTTATGATGCCCGTAAGCGTGATGCAATTGTGTTGGTTTATACGATAGATGCAACGCTATCAGATGAGGTCGCGATACTAGTTCAGTTTGCGGATGATCCTCATATCAAGATTGCCCCTGATACCACCTACCATTTTGTGGCGCATGTGCAAGAAGCACCGGCTCTGCGTCCCGTTGTCGTCGGTTTTGGTCCGTGTGGTTTGCTGGCGGGCTTGGTGCTGGCACAAATGGGCTTACGCCCGATTATTCTGGAACGCGGCAAAAAAGTCCGTGAACGCACCAAAGATACCTGGGCGTTATGGCGCAAAAATCAGCTCAACCCTGAGTCGAATGTGCAGTTTGGAGAAGGTGGCGCAGGCACTTTTTCGGATGGCAAGCTTTATAGCCAAATCAAAGATCCCAAACATTACGGGCGCAAAGTTTTGACTGAGTTTGTCAAAGCGGGCGCTCCCGAAGAAATCCTTTACGTTAGCAAGCCACATATTGGCACTTTCCGTCTGGTGAAAATGGTGGAAGATATGCGGGCGCAGATTGAGGCTTTGGGCGGTGAAATCCGTTTTCAGCAGCAAGTGACCGATATTTTGATCGAAGCTGGTCAAGTGCGTGGCTTGACGCTGGCGAGTGGCGAACAATTGCGTGCTGACCAGGTGATTATGGCATTGGGACACAGTGCGCGGGATACGTTTGCGATGTTGCACGAGCGCGGTGTGTTTATGGAACAGAAGCCGTTTTCCCTCGGTTTTCGGATTGAACACCCGCAAACGCTGATTGATCAGGCGCGGTTTGGTAAATATGCAGGTAATGCATTGCTGGGGGCTGCGGATTATAAGTTGGTGCATCACGCCAAAAATGGGCGATCGGTGTACAGTTTTTGTATGTGTCCGGGCGGGCAAGTGGTGGCGGCTACCTCTGAAGTTGGGCGGGTTGTCACCAATGGCATGAGCCAGTATTCGCGGGCAGAACGCAATGCCAATGCAGGGATTGTGGTCGGTATTACGCCCAACGATTACCCCGGCAATCCGCTGGCGGGGATGGAATTCCAGCGTCAATGGGAATCCCATGCTTATGAATTGGGTGGCGGTGATTATTCTGCACCGGGGCAATTAGTGGGGGATTTCCTCAAAGGCAGAGCCTCGACGCAATTGGGTTCTGTCGAGCCGTCATATCAGCCCGGTGTGCATTTGACCGATTTGGCGACCAGTTTGCCGGGTTATGCGATTGAAGCAATTCGAGAGGCGTTACCCGCGTTTGAACGGCAAATCAAAGGCTTTTCAATGTATGACGCGGTATTGACCGGGGTGGAAACGCGCACGTCTTCGCCACTGCGCATGACACGCGGTGAAGATTTGCAAAGCCTAAACGTTAAAGGGCTTTTTCCGGCTGGCGAAGGCGCGGGTTATGCTGGGGGAATTCTCTCGGCAGGCGTGGACGGTATCCGCGTCGCGGAGGCATTAGCAACTCAAATGCTGGAGGCTCACCATGACCGGAATCATTCGCACCACTTGGCACAACGCTGAAGTACTGAGCAATCAGCGTTGGACGGAGGGTTTGTTAACCTTGCGTATTCGCACCGAACCGCTGCCGTTTACAGCGGGTCAATTTGTCACCTTACGCTTGCCTATCCCTACCGCAGATGGCACGGAACTGGTGGCGAAATCCTATTCGCTAATCAACGCACCTCACGAAGAAGCGTTGGAGATTTTCTATAACATCGTCCCCAACGGCAAACTCTCCAATGCTTTGGCGCGATTGCAGCCGGGTGATAATCTGGAAATTTCGCAACCTGCCAAAGGCTTTTTCGTGTTGGACGAAATCCCCGCTGTGCCGAATCTGTGGATGATTGCGACAGGTACAGGCTTGGGGCCTTATTTGTCGATTCTCAAAACCCCGCAGCCGTGGCAGCGTTTCCAGAAAATTGTATTGGTACACGGTGTGCCGCTGGTGAATGAATTGGCGTATGCTGAGTTGATCCAAACATTTGCGAGTCAATACCCTGAGCAATTCCGTTTTATTAGCTGCGTGACCCGCGAAGCCAATCCGCACGGGCTGGAAGGGCGGAGCACTACTCATTTAGAAGCCGGTACGCTGGAACAAACCGCTGGCACTCAGATTACCGCCGACGATACCCACGTCATGCTGTGTGGCAACCATAATATGCTCAATGATATGAAAGCCTTACTTGCCCAACGCGGGATGCAACGTCATTTGCGCCACAAACCGGGGCATATCACGACAGAGCAGTATTTTTAAAGTCGTAATCTGGGCGCAAGCACTGTAAAATTGATCGCTTGATTACATGGGTCAACGGATAAACAACAGGCATGAACCCGGATTTTCTGGATTTTGAACAACCTATCGCCGAATTACAGGCGAAGATCGAAGAGTTGCGTTACGTTGGTGACGCTGAAATTAACCTGAGCGAAGAAATTGGCAAGCTGGAAGAAAAAGCGGCTTCGTTGACCCGTTCCATTTTTTCCAAACTGACCCCGCGTCAGATTTCGCAGCTTGCACGGCATCCCAAACGCCCGTATACGCTGGATTTAATCCGTTATTTATTCACCGATTTCAAAGAGTTGCACGGTGATCGTGCGTTTGCGGATGATAAGGCGATTATTGGCGGTATGGCGCGGTTTCGTGGTCAGTCCGTCATGGTCATCGGGCATCAGAAAGGGCGCGATACCAACGAAAATATCAAGCGTAACTTTGGTATGCCGCGCCCAGAAGGGTATCGCAAAGCCTTGCGTTTGATGCAGATGGCGGAAAAATTCCAACTGCCGATTATTACCTTTATTGATACGCCCGGTGCATACCCCGGTATCGGTGCGGAAGAGCGCGGTCAAAGTGAAGCGATTGCCCGCAATTTGTACGAAATGGCGAAATTGCGTACCCCGATTATCTGTACCGTGGTGGGCGAAGGCGGTTCAGGTGGTGCATTAGCCATTGGGGTAGGCGACCGGGTGATGATGTTGCAATACGCGACTTACTCGGTGATTTCGCCGGAGGGTTGCGCGTCGATCTTGTGGAAAAGTGCGGAAAAAGCGGCGGATGCTGCCGATGCAATGGGCATTACGGCGGATCGTCTCAAATCCCTAGGGCTGATTGAGCAGATTATCCCTGAGCCATTGGGTGGGGCGCATCGCGATATGGAGGCGGCTGCACAGCATATCGGTGAGGCGTTGGATGCTAATTTGCGCAACTTGAAAGCCATGCCATTGGATAAGCTGCTTGATAAACGTTACCAGCGTATTATGAGCTTTGGGCAGTTTGAGGAATAGTTTAGTCGAGTTTTTTCAACGGTATCCAGCCGCTGACTATTTGATTGGTTTCAGTGGGGGGCTGGATTCGCATGTCTTGCTTCATGCCTGTGCGGGTCTGCGCGGGCAATACCCTAATCTTATATTTCGTGCCTTGCATATTGACCACGGTTTGCAGACGCAATCTGCTGCATGGGCGGCGCATTGCCGTGCGGTGTGTGCCGGTTTGGAAATACCCCTAGTGGTGGAAACCTTGCAATTGGTGATTCCGCCGGGTGCGAGTGTGGAAGCGGTAGCGCGGACGGCGCGGTATGCTGCCTTCAGCCAACACTTGCAAGTGGGTGAAATCGTGTTGACCGCGCACCACCAGAATGATCAGGCGGAAACCTTGTTGCTGCATTTGCTGCGCGGAAGTGGTGTAGATGGGTTAGCGGCGATGCCAGAGGTTCGCCCATTTGCACACGGGGTCTTGGGGCGACCGTTATTGGGGTGCAGCCGTGCGGAATTGGCGGCGTATGCCAATCAGCATAGGCTGAATGTTATAGATGACCCCAGCAATCAGGACAGCCGCTTTGACCGTAATTTTTTGCGCAATCAGGTGATGCCGCTATTGGCACAGCGTTGGCCTGCGGTGGGTAAGACCTTGGCGCGGGCGGCGAGGTTGCAGGGTGAAAGTCGTGTCTTACTGGCTGATTTTTTGCGCGATAAACTTCCGTTGATGCAAGGAAAACAGCCTGATACGTTGTCAGTGAACAAGTTGTTAGCAGAAAAGCCTCCAATGCAAAAAGCAGTATTGCGCGAATGGCTGACGCAATGCGGTTTCCGTTTGCCGGAAGAAAAAAAGCTGCGGCAAGTGTTGCACGATGTATTGCAAGCGCGGGCGGATGCTATGCCATGTGTACGTTGGGAGGGCTGCGAAATCCGCCGTTATCGGGATGATGTGTATGCAATGTCGCCGTTGTCTGCGCACGACCCTACACAGGTGTTGGTGTGGGATACTCACCAGCCTTTGGTGATTGCCTCGCTGGGGCGCACCTTGGTGGCGGAGGCGGGGTATCCTAAAATGGTGACGGTGCGGTTTCGGCAAGGCGGGGAAAGCGTCTACCTGCCAGAGCGCGGCGGGCGGCATAGTCTTAAGCATTTGTTGCAGGAATGGGGTGTGCCGCCGTGGGAGCGGGAGCGCTTGCCGTTGGTGTATGTGGGGGAGCGGTTGGTGTGTATTCCGGGAGTATTGAGTTTATGGCACTAGACGACGAACACTGGATGCGCCACGCCCTCACTCTTGCCCGCAACGCATGGCAGCAAGGCGAAGTCCCCGTCGGTGCAGTGATTGTGCGTGAAGGCGAAATCCTAGCCGAAGGGTGGAATCAACCGATCACCTTGCATGACCCTTCTGCCCACGCCGAAATGCTGGCGTTGCGCTTAGCCGGTCAAGTGGCGGGTAACTATCGCCTGCCCAACACCACGCTTTACGTCACCCTCGAACCTTGCCTGATGTGTGTCGGTGCGATGCTACACGCACGGGTAGAGCGTGTGGTGTTTGGCGCGTATGACCCAAAAACCGGCGCGGCGGGCAGTGCTTTCGACCTGCTGCAACACCCGCGCCATTACCACAAGATAGTTGCCGTGCAAGGCGGGGTGTTGCAAGAGGAATGCGCGGCACTGTTGCAGGCATTCTTCCGTGAACGGCGGGCAGCGGCAGTTTTAGCTAAATCGCCGTAGGTGCAAGTCGGTGGCGTTTTCCACTGTGCTATCATTACCCCATGTAACGGCAAGACAGGACTGCCCATGAAAATCCCCTACGGCATCAGCAATTTCAAAGACTTGATTACAGGCGGTTACGTCTACATCGACAAGACAGCTTACATCGCCACGCTGGAGGAGGCGGGAAAGTATCAAATCCTGCTGCGCCCACGTCGTTTCGGGAAAAGTTTGTTTCTGTCTACGTTGTGGCATTATTACGATGTGCGTTACCGCGATGAATTTGCCACATTGTTTGGCGCGTTGCACATCGGGCAACACCCAACCCCACTGAAAAGCAGCTACCCCGTGCTGTTCATGGAATTCAGCGGAATTGAAACCGATAGCTATGAACAGGTATTCAGCGGTTTCAATGCAGCCCTGGCAACATGGCTAAAAGCCTTTTTGCAGCGTTATGGTTACAGTCAAAATGCCATTGATGAAGTGCTGGAGCAGCCCGCTCCGGCGGACAAAATGCGGCGTTTTTTTTCCGTCGTCAATGAAACCAAGCTATTGCTGCTAATCGACGAATACGACCACTTCGCCAATACGATCCTGTCAAAAAACCTTGCGTTGTTCCAGAGCGTGGTAGGTAAAGGCGGCTTTGTACGCAGTTTTTACGAAACGCTCAAAACCGCCACCATGACCGGGACGGTGGATCGTCTGTTCATCACTGGGGTCACCCCGCTGATGCTCGACAGCATGACCAGCGGGTTTAATATCGGCGAAAACATCTCCTTGCACGAAGATTTCAATAGCATAGTCGGTTTCACCCAACCCGAAGTCGCCAGTTTGCTGCAACCCCTTGTGCAGGCTTGCCAGCTTGATGCCGATGAACTGATGGCGGATGTGCGCCGTTGGTATAACGGCTACCGTTTCTGCGCACGGACACAAGAAACCGTTTACAACCCCAATATGCTGCTGTATTTACTGAAAAATTTCCGCGTCAAAGATTGCAGCTATCCTAAACAAATGCTGGATGAAAACATCGCCTCTGATTACGGTAAAATCATGGGCATGTTCAGTATTGGCAACCGTGATACTAACTTTGCTGTGTTAGATGACATTATCAACACGGGTGAAGTGACCGCGACGCAACGTCGCAAGTTTGATTTCGACAAAGGTTTTGATCGTGATGATTTTATTAGCTTGCTGGCTTACATGGGCTTCGTGTCATTACAGCGAGAAACGTTTTCGGGCGAAGTGTTCAGCATCCCCAACCACGCGATACAAGAATTGTATTTCCACTATTTCAAAGTCGAGTTAGAACGCCGCAACCAAATCACTATCCCCGACCGTGCCTTGTTACTGGCGGTGGAAGCCTTGGCATTGCATGATGACATCCAGCCCTTAGTCACGGAAATGCAGCGGGTGCTGCCATTGCTTTCCAATCGTGATGCTGTGGGGATGAACGAGAAGCACGTCAAAACCTTGGTTCTCACGTTGCTGTACCAATCATCGGTGTACTTCATTCAAAGCGAGCGGGAAATGAACCATAAATACCCCGACATCCTGCTGCTGGAACGTAGCCCATTTGCAGTCCAACACCAACACCTGATTGAGTTGAAATACGCCAAAAAAAGTGACAAGGAAAAGGGTTGGGAGACCAAACGTCAGGAAGGTATCGAGCAGGTGGAAGGCTATTTGCAGCTATCGGAGATCACCGCCCTACCCAAGCTTAGCGCTTGGGTGCTGTTGACGGATGGCGAACAGGTTGCTGCCATCAAAATGCGGTAGATGTGTCGTGCATGTTCCTTAGCCAAACCAGCGCCGGAGTAAGCGACTAAACCACGATTCGGCTGCTGGCGTTGGTGCTGGCGTTGGTGCTGGCGTTGGTGCTGGTGCTG
>CAYNNA010000084.1:0-13407 GCA_964398375.1 uncultured Thiothrix sp. | reverse complement strand
TGCCTTTAACTCATTGATCCGTGAATCAAAGGGCTAGGCTCTGAATCGCTGCAACATTCGCGCATCAATGATCGTCTTCCACTTCGCAGGCCCTGTGGTATGCACGGACTCACCGTTGCTATCCACCGCAACCGTGACCGGCATATCCTTGACCTCAAATTCGTAGATCGCTTCCATGCCGAGTTCAGGGAACGCCAATACTTTCGCGCCCGTAATCGCTTTGGATACCAAATACGCCGCTCCACCAACTGCCATCAAGTAAACAGCACCGAATTCTTTGATCGCTTCAATCGCAATCGGTCCACGTTCGGATTTGCCGATCATGCCCAGCAAGCCGGTTTGTTGCAGGATTTGGCGGGTGAATTTATCCATACGGGTGGATGTGGTAGGACCAGCAGGGCCGACCACTTCATCACGCACAGGATCAACCGGGCCAACGTAGTAAATGAAACGCCCTTTCAAATCAACCGGCAACGCTTCGCCCTTATTGAGCATGTCGATCATGCGTTTATGCGCCGCATCGCGTCCGGTGAGCATTTTGCCCGACAGCAATACGGTTTCGCCAGGTTTGAGGTTACGCACTTGTTCTGGAGTAATCGTGTCGAGGTTGACGCGGGTAGCGGCTGCACCGCCTTCCAGCGAGATTTGCGGCCAGTTGGCAAGATCTGGCGGGGTTTGCAGTGCTGCACCCGAACCGTCCAACACGAAATGGGTGTGGCGCGTCGCCGCACAGTTGGGGATCATGCACACGGGCAAGGATGCGGCGTGGGTTGGGTAGTCTTTGATTTTGACATCCAGCACCGTGGTCAAACCGCCCAAACCTTGTGCGCCTAAGCCGAGGTTGTTGACCTTTTCGTAAAGTTCCAACCGTAATTCTTCGACGCGGTTTTGTGCACCACGCGCTTGCAGCTCTTGAATGTCGATGGGTTCCATCAGCACTTCTTTCGCCAATACAGCGGCTTTTTCTGCCGTACCGCCAATGCCAATGCCGAGCATTCCCGGTGGACACCAGCCTGCCCCCATCGTTGGCACGGTTTTCAGTACCCAATCCACAATGCTATCGGAAGGGTTCAGCATGACCATTTTGGATTTGTTTTCCGAACCGCCGCCTTTCGCCGCCACGTCAAATACCACTTTGTCGCCAGGGACGATTTCGTAATGGATGACCGCTGGTGTGTTGTCTTTGGTGTTTTTCCGCGCCCCCGCTGGATCGGCGAGAATGGAGGCACGCAACACGTTATCGGGGTTCATGTACGCACGGCGCACACCTTCGTTGATCATGTCGGACAGGCTCATGTCGCCTTCCCACTGCACATTCATGCCGACTTTGACGAATACGGTGACAATGCCGGTATCTTGGCAAATCGGGCGATGCCCTTCGGCACACATGCGCGAGTTGACGAGGATTTGCGCGATGGAATCCTTCGCAGCGGGGGATTCTTCACGTTCCCACGCCTTATGCATCGCTTCGATGAAGTCGACGGGGTGGTAATACGAAATGAATTGCAGCGCATCCGCGACACTGGCGATTACGTCATCTTGCTTAATAATGGTCATGGCTCTACTCCCTTGGTGGTTGATCAACTGCGGGCGGCGACTGTTTTTGTTGTGGTGCATAATCGTAGGTGAAAATGCGCGTGAATACCATTATTTCGTGCGCTATTTCATCTGCTGAATGTAGGCTTTTGCAAAGCGTTTACCTAATTCCATTTGCCCCGCCGCATCGTAGTGGATGCCATCACGCTGCTTACTCAAACCGTCGGTAGGCACCATCAGCGCACGCGGCAATTGCTGCTGGGCGGCTTGCTGCTGGCTACGTACCGACGCAATGGATTCGGCATGTTGCTCGTGATCCAGATTGACCTGCCCGTAAATGAATAAACTGTTCGGGGCTGCCAAATCTTCACGCAATTGCGTCACCAGCGTTGCCAAGCGTTTGCCGTATTGCTGGGCAACACCGATGGATTCTTGCGCATCGCTCTCCCCTTGCATCCATAGAATCGCATCTGCTTGCAAGGTTGTGTCTTTGGGGGTGGCAAAACCCACTTGGCGCAATAAACCTTTGTAGAGCGCTTGCTCCGGTTGCCATTGCTGAATCAGGCTGCCTGATGCGGCTTGTTTAACGAGGATAATGTTATCGTTGGGGAAAGCGCGGGCGACATCGTGCGCAAAGCTGACTTCGGGGCCAAACCACGCAAATTTTGCCAGTGGGTGTTCGCGCCCTTGGTAGAAATATTTCACATTCGCGGGGGTGGTCTTATAAGTAGCCGGTAACTCATGTACCTTGCCGCGCCCCATCATATTGGACTGTCCAGCCAATACGATCAGGCGGTCTTTTGCCCATACGGTGGGAGTCTGCGCCAGCAGCACGAGTGCCAGCAAGGGCATCCAGAAGAATCGCATGTTTCCTATACCTTGTTTTGTCATCACGCAACTTTAGCATATATACTTCTCTGTATCTTGTTTAACCCCAGAAGACCCTCATGCGCGTACTTGGAATTGAAAGCTCTTGTGATGAAACCGGCGTGGCGTTGTACGACACCGATAAAGGCTTATTGGCGCATCGCTTGTTCAGCCAGATTGCGATGCACGCCGAATACGGTGGCGTGGTGCCAGAATTGGCATCGCGGGATCATATTCGCCGTGTGTTGCCATTACTGCGCAAGGCGTTAGTGGATGCTGATATGACAATGGCGGATATTGATGGCATTGCCTACACCGCCGGGCCGGGGCTGATTGGCGCATTGCTGACGGGGGCGGCGATTGCGCGGTCGATGGCGTGGGGCTTGAATGTCCCCGCCGTGGGCGTGCATCACATGGAGGGGCATTTGCTCGCGCCGATGTTGGAAGAAAATCCGCCGGAATTGCCGTTTGTGGCGTTGCTGGTGTCGGGTGGGCATACCATGCTGGTGGATGTGCCGCGCATTGGCGAATACCACATTCTGGGCGAAAGCGTGGATGACGCAGCGGGTGAAGCGTTTGACAAGACTGCCAAACTGATGGGCTTGGATTATCCGGGCGGTCCATTGCTGGCGAAGCTAGCGGAACAAGGGCGTGAGGGGATGTACAAATTTCCACGCCCTATGGTGGATCGTCCCGGCTGTGATTTCAGCTTCAGCGGCTTGAAGACGTTTTCACTGACGACATGGCAGAAATCTGGGCAAACAGAGCAAGATAAGGCGGATATTGCGCGGGCGTTTGAAGACGCGGTAGTCGACACACTGTTTATCAAATGCCGACGGGCGTTGGAACAAGCGGGGCGCAAGCGGTTGATTGTGGCGGGTGGCGTGGGTGCGAATCGCCGCTTACGGGCGCGATTGGCAGAATTGCCGGGGGAAGTGTATTTCCCGCGTTTGGCATTTTGCACCGATAACGGCGCAATGATTGCGTATGCAGGCGCATTAAGGTTACTGGCAGGGGTAAGTGAAGCGGCAGTGATTAATGCGCGTCCGCGTTGGCCGTTGACCGAACTGGACGCGATTTAATCTCATGAAACCCGTTTCACCATGCCCCTGCCCTACCCGTTACTTATGCGACCACGGTGTAAATCAACCAGCCGGTGTACCCGAAATATACACTCAACAACAGGATGCCTTCCCAACGGGTTAAATGCCCAGGCTTTCTGAAACCATACGCCATAATCAATAAACCCACGGTGAGTGCGAGCATAACCGGGAAATCGCGCGTCAGTACCTCATCGGGAACTGCAATCGGTGCGATTACCCCGGCAATCCCGACTACCGCCAAGGTGTTAAACAGATTTGAGCCAACCACATTGCCTATCGCTAAATCGGATTCACCTTTGCGAGCAGCAGCAACGGAGGAAGCCAATTCCGGTAGCGAAGTACCCAGTGCTACAATCGTCAGACCGATAATCAAATCGCTCACGCCTAAGGCATGGGCAATATCCACCGCACCCCATACGAGAATTTTTGAGCTAATGATTAACAGCACTAAACCGATAGCCAACCACACCAACGCTGTTTTCAGGGTCATGGGGTGGCTTGCCATTTCCTCTTCAACCTCGGTGGATAATGCATCTTGTCGACCGCGCATCGCTGCGTAAATAGACCAGCCCATAATTCCGAACAATGCCACCAACAGGATCACCGCATCCCATCGACTGATTTCCTTATCCCATAGCAGCAAACCTGACAGCAGCGTCACCGCCAGCAAAATCGGCATTTCTTTGCGGACAATATCGGAATGCACCGCAATGACAGCGATTACAGCGGTTATCCCTAAAATCAATGCGATATTCAATATATTTGAACCATAAGCATTACCCAAAGCCAAGGCTGGATTGCCTTCCCACGCGGCAAAGGCTGATACGGTCATTTCTGGTGCGGATGTACCAAACCCGATAATCACCATCCCGATCAGCAGGGATGGCATTCCCAAATGTTTTGCCGTGGCAGCAGCACCATCGACAAATTTATCGGCACTCCAAACCAATATAGCAAGCCCCACGACAATAGCAGCCAGCGATAACAACATAACGACTTCCTTTGAATTTGATGAGATGGAACGGTTTATGCCATTTTTAAGGCGGGTTTGCTAGTATCCCTTACCTCTAACTAGCAAATGCCATGACAATAACCCTATGCTCAAACTGCTCAATAACTGGTATACCCGTCACTTCTCCAACCCCCAAGTCGCCATTTTGGCACTGTTACTGCTTTTAGGCTTCAGTGTCATTATTTTTGCGGGAAAAATACTTGCACCGATGTTGGCAGCCGTCATTATCGCCTACCTATTGGATGGTGCTGTGCATTTATTACGACGCTGCAAGCTACCACGCTTCGCCGCGATTCTGCTGGTTTTTAGTCTGTTTGTTTTGATGCTGTTATTGGTCATGGTGATACTCGCCCCGCTCATGTTCAAACAAGCGACACAATTTGCCTTGGAAATTCCGGGCATGATCGCCGCCGGACAAGATGCCCTATTGACACTGCCTGAAAAGTACCCCACCTTGATCTCCGAACAAGCCATCGTGGAATTGCTCAATAGCCTGCGCAATGAGTTAACCCAATTATCCCGACATGTATTGAGTTTTTCCTTATCATCGGTCTTTAACCTGATCGCCTTTATTGTGTATTTGGTGGTTGTGCCGTTGCTGGTATTTTTCTTTTTGAAAGACAAAGACATGGTATTGGCATGGTTCAGTAATTTTCTACCTAGTGATCGCGAATTGGTGATGCAGGTCTGGCGCGAAGTGAATGCCAAAATCGCTGGTTATGTACGCGGTAAGTTTCTGGAAATTCTGATCGTGTGGGCGGTTTCTTTCGTCGTATTTGTGGCGTTTGATTTGCGTTATTCAATGCTCTTGTCGTTTTTGGTGGGCATTTCAGTATTAGTTCCCTACGTGGGGGCTGCGGTGGCGACATTGCCAGTGGCGATTGTGGCGTATTTCCAATGGGGATTTAACGCCGATTTTGCCTACATCATGATCGCCTACGGGATTATCCAATTTCTGGATGGCAACCTGTTAGTACCGTTGCTGTTCGCCGAAATGGTGAATTTACACCCCGCTGCGATTATCACAGCGGTGTTATTTTTTGGCTCGATCTGGGGCATTTGGGGCGTATTTTTCGCGATTCCGCTGGCAACCCTGATCAATGCGGTGATCAATGCTTGGCCTCAGCAAGTCAGTAGCGTGGTGTTGCCTTAATAAGGCTCAATCGGCGAAACAAAGCCGTGGGGTTTGAGTGCCACCAAGCTGCCACCCAATTCCTCGGCAATATTTTCAGCGGTATTACCAATCAGGAGACCTTTAATGCCGGTACGGGCTAGGCTGCCCATTACCAACACATCCACCTGATGCGCCTCAACAAAATCGGGAATCAGGTCATCGGCTTGCCCGCGCAAGTGATAAACGCGGTAGTGTTCTGGTGTTAATCCTGCCCGTTGAAGCAAATGCTGGAGAGCGGCACGATGTTCACTTTCCGCATCCAGCACTGTTTGCAAGATGGTTGCCTCCGTCACTTCTGCCCGCCCATTGTGGCGCAAGAAATCTTCAAACGGATAATCCCAGCACGACACGACCGCTAATTCACCGCTGGTCGTCGCCGCCAATGAGCTGGCAAGTTCCAACAAACGTAAGCTCAGGGCTTGCTCTTTGTCATCGCGGCTTTCCGAGTTAATCGCGACTGCCACCCGCATGTCCGCACGGGAAGCACTGATCGGGCGTGCCAGCCACACCGGGCAGGGGCATTTACGCAGCAAGGTCATGTCCAATGCCTTAAAGCCCTTGTGATTGCCTTTAACTTCGGCTTCCTTAATCAATAAATCATGCCCATCACGCAACACATGGCGAATCATGCTAATCGCGGGCGGATCACTAATGGCTTCCAGTTCCACCCGCACCGCCGGAATTTCCGCTGCGGACGCACTCAGTGCATCACGCGCCGTTTGGAGTAAAGTCTGTACTTGCGACTGAAAAAAGTTGTGGTACATATCACGGTACTCCCATTGGTTTGAGGGCAATTCCGGGTGTAACAACAGGAACTTCAGTGCCGCCTGATTTTCACGAGCAATGCTTAGGGCTTGCTTTAAGCCATCCAAGGTAGCGTCATCCAAATGCGTGCTGGCGTACAGAATATGATGAAAGTGGCGCATGGTTTACTCCTTCGTGGCTAATAGTGCCTTAAGCTGTTCCGCCGCCTGTGTAGCAGCATCGTGGAAGGGCTGAAAGATCAAATCCGCCCCGCGTCTTTTCAAGCGGTCAACATCCTCTGCATCATTGGACTGTTGCAGAGCAATCGCAATCTTGCCTGCGTAATGTTGACGGTGCAGCGCATCCAACAACATCAGGTGCGCATTTTCGTGGGTGAGGCTCACCGCGTGTTGTGGCAAGGCTGAAATCACACATTTTACCCCTTGCAGCGGCAAATGCCCGACAAATTCCGGGTCACAGGCATCGCCGTAAATCGCGTCGTACCCGCGTTCCTGCCATTGGCGCACTTCATCGGGGTTAAAGTCCACGCCCAATACCCGAAAGCCGTGTTGTTGCAGCGTTTCTGCCAGCACATTGCCGTAACGCCCCAGCCCAAACAGCAAAATATCATGAAATTGTAAAGTTTGCTCTCCTTGGCGGTGTGCCAGTTCCCGCACTGGAATGCGTTTTTCAAATACCCCTAGCAGCGGTTCCAGCCACGCATACAGGGTATGGGAATAGGTAATCATGTACACCGACAGCGCAATCGTCACCAACCCTACCAATGTCACCAAACCGAGGGCTTCGGCATTCACATGCCCCAGCATCAGCCCCATTGCCATAAAAATCAGGGAAAATTCGCTGATCTGCGCCACCGTCAGCCCCGCCAAAAAGCCAGTACGTTTGCGATAGCCCATTGCCCCCATAATCGCCAAAACAATCAGCGGATTACCAATCAATACAAACACCGAGAACACCAATGCCGGGAAGAGTTGCGCCCCCAACAAACCAAGATCAAGGTGCATCCCCAGCGCGATAAAGAAAAACAGCAGCAAAAAATCCCGCAACGATGCCAGCCGCGACACAATCGCCTCGCGGTACGGGGTCGAAGCCAATGCCACCCCCGCCAGCAAGCCCCCCAGTTCCTTGCTGAAACCCAAATGGCTGCCCAATGCCGCCAGCAATGCCGCCCAGCCAATCGCAAACGTCACCAATAATTCCGGCGAATGCACCACTTGCCCTACTAACGGCGTTGCCAGATAGCGGATAAACAAGCCCACCAACACCAACATTGCCAGCCCGTAGAGCAATACCGTGCCGATGTGCAACCAGACGTTAGCATCCGCCCCACCTTGCGCTCCGATACCAAACGCCGACAGCACCATCATTGCCAGCACCACCACCAAGTCCTGCACAATCAGAAAACCGATGGCAATGCGCCCGTGCAACGAATCCACTTCCTTCTTATCCGACAGCAGCTTGACGATAATAATGGTGCTGGAAAAGGTCAATGCCACCGCAACATACAGCGAGGTAATGGTATCCAGCCCCAACGCCAACCCAATCAGAAAGCCAAGCACCGACGTGAACAACACTTGCCCCAAGCCAGTTGCCAACGACACCACCCCCAAAGAGCGCACCAACTTCAAATCCAGCTTCAAACCGACTAGAAACAGCAGCAAGGCAATCCCTAGCTCTGAGAGCAATTCGATATTGTCTTTGGACTGCACAATATCCAATGCCGAAGGCCCTGCCAGCACTCCCACCGCAATGAAACTCACAATCATCGGCTGACGCAGCAATAACCCGATAAAGCCGATAACAGCCGCTAACACCACCAACGCGGTTAACTCATAGAATGGTGATGAATGGATCAGTGACACCAAGTCCATAGATTATTTGATCCCCTGCAAACGTAAGCGCATCTGTTTTTCCAACTCGATTAACACAAACAACGCCACACCAACGCCGAAAATCAATACATTATCGGCAAAACTAACCGCTTGCGTGGCGAAGATGCTTTGGAATAGTGGCACATAGGTAATCACTAACTGGGCAACCGCCACCACGATAATCGAAATCCACACCACTTTGGTGCCGCGTATTGCTTCCCAACTCAGTGAAGTGCTGTACATATTGCGGATGAAAAACAAATAAGCTATCTCCATCACCACCAGTGTATTCATCGCCATCGTGCGGGCAAGTTCCACGCTATAGCCCTGATCTTGTGCGTACAAATAAATACCAAACACTCCAGCAAGAAATAGCAGCGATACCAGTGAAATCTGCCACACCAATGCCCCGCCCAATAACGGCTCATGACGCGGACGTGGCGGACGTTGCATGGTGTTTGCCTCGGTTGGCTCAAATGCCAACGCAATGCCCAAGGTCACTGCCGTAATCATATTCACCCACAAGATTTGAATCGGGGTAATCGGCAACATCATCCCAAACAGCAAGGCAAGGATAATCACCGCAGCCTCTCCCGCATTGGTTGGCAATGTCCAACTAATCACCTTGCGGATATTGTCATACACCGTACGCCCTTCGCGCACCGCCGCCGCAATCGAGGCGAAATTATCATCTGCCAACACCAGTTCCGCAGCTTCCTTGGCGGCTTCACTGCCTTTTTGCCCCATCGCAATCCCCGCATCGGCACGTTTCAACGCGGGGGCATCATTCACCCCATCGCCAGTCATTGCCACCGTCATGCCGTGTTCTTGCAAAGCCGTGACCAGACGTAATTTATGTTCTGGGGTGGTGCGGGCAAAGATGTCGGTGTGCAGCACGCTGGCGGATAGCTCTGCATCGTTTTGCAGGTCGAGTTCACTGCCTGTGAGGACACACTCACTGTGTTGCAAACCGATTTGCTTGCCAATCGCCGCAGCGGTGGCAGCATGGTCGCCGGTAATCATTTTGACGCGAATTCCAGCACGATGGCAATCAGCCACGGCAGCAATCGCTTCCGGGCGCGGCGGGTCAATCAAACCGACCACCCCTAAAAACACCACATCGGTTTGTACATCGGCGTGTTCCAAGGCGGTTTGCTTGGTAGGCATGGTGCGGACTGCCAGTGCTAATACGCGCTGTCCCTGTGCGGCAATGTATTCTGCCTGAGCGTGCCAGAAATCGGCATCCAGCGGCACAGTCTCACCCCTAGCGTTATGCTGGTGGTGACACATTGCCAGCAAATGTTCGGGCGCACCTTTGAGAAACACCCGCGTGGTTTGCGTCTGTGCATGGTGATGCAGGCTTGCCATAAATTTATGCCGAGAATCAAACGGAATCACTGCGACACGCGCCCATTGCTGGCGTTGTTGCGTGACATCCAGCCCAGTTTTCGCCGCAAATACGAGTAATGCGCCTTCCATCGGATCGCCTTCCACCCGCCACAAGGTTTCGTGCTGTTTAAGTTCAGCATCGTTACACAGCAAGGCAGTTAGCCCCATGAGCTGTAATAGCGGCTGTGTATCGGCTACGGGCTGGGGGTTATGCGGGGCAGTGTCGGGCGTAATCGTGCCTTGCGGGGCGTAACCTTCACCCGCGACCCGAAACAAACCTGCGCCACCAGCCAGTGCCGCGACCATCATTTCATTACGGGTCAACGTACCGGTTTTGTCAGAACAGATCACCGAAACCGCACCAATGGTTTCAATCGCAGGCAAGCGGCGTACAATCGCATTGCGCCGTGCCATTGCTTGCACCCCAACCGCCAGTGTAATGGTCAATACCGCTGGTAATCCGGCAGGAATCGCGGCTACCGACAAGCCCACCACAGCCATGAATAAGTCGCTGAAATCCTGATGTTGCACAAAATAGCCGAACGCAAAAATCAGCACTGCCACGGTCAAAATGAACAGCGTCAGCCATTTGGCGAACATATCCATTTGTTCCACCAACGGCGTGGTGAGGCTATCAACCTTAGCCAGCAACCCGCTGATCCGCCCGATTTCAGTGTGTCCGCCAATCGCCACTACCACACCTTGTGCTTGCCCAGCGGTGACAGTTGTGCCGCTGAATGCCAGATTGGTGCGATCACCCAGCGCCGCATCAGCGGGGACAATTTCCACCTGCTTATCCACGGGGACGGATTCGCCGGTCAGAATAGCTTCCTGCACCTGCAAGCCGTAAGCCTGCAACAGACGCAAGTCGGCTGGCACTTTATCGCCTGCTTCCAGCAATACAATGTCACCGGGGACAAGCATTTCCCCCGCCACTGTTGTGCGTTTGCCGTCACGCAATACGGCTGCTTGGGGGGCAAGCATCTGGCGAATGGCTTCCATTGCCTGTTCCGCCTTGCCCTCTTGCAGGAAACCAATAATTGCATTGACCACAACCACCGCCAAAATCACGCTGGTATCGACCCAATGACCTAACAAAGCGGTCACCGCTGCTGCCGCAATCAGCACGTAAATCAGGATATTGTGGAAATGCAGTAGGAAACGGAGGATGGGGCTACGTTTGGGCGGTTCGGGTAAACGATTTGCGCCGTGCAAAGCGTATCGTTCAGCGGCAACGGCGGCACTCAGCCCACTGGGGTTGCTCTCCAGTTGGGTGAGTGCGTCAGTAACGGAGCGGTTATGCCAAGCTTGTGTATCCATACGGGTTCACCTGTTATGCTGGATTTTCCTTGAGGATAGCAGGAACTCCACAGCGATGAAGGATAACCCCGGCGACGCGGGTTTGTGGTAATCAAATCAGATCAAAGGTTTCACCGTAGTCGGGCAAGCGCACCGGCGCAGCCAAGGTATTGCGCAAGTGTTCCGCGAAGACCGCCTTGGCAGAGGGTTCGCCATGCACCAAAATCACTGGCGGGCGCGAGTCAAATTGTTCATACCAATGGGTCAGGGCAGCTTGGTCAGCGTGCGCCGATAGCCCGCCAATGGTATGGACTTGTGCTGCAACGCGGATGGTTTCCCCCCACAGGCGGATATGCTTTGCACCATCCACCAATGCCCGCCCCAGTGTGCCGCGTGCCTGAAAGCCAGAAATGAGGACGTGGCAATCACGCCGCCATACGTTGTGCTTGAGGTGATGGCGGATACGCCCACCGTTACACATGCCGCTTCCGGCGATAATGATCGCGCCACTGTGTAGCTGGTTGATACGCATGGATTCTTCGGGTGTGCGGGTAAAGCGCAAGTTAGGCAGCAATGGGCTATCGCGGTGTTGTCGCCACAGTTGCGAGGATTCATCATCAAACAGGTCGCAGTTCTGGGCGTAGGCGTGCGTGGCTTCGATAGCCATTGGGCTGTCGAGGAAAATTTGCCAACGCCCCAAGCCCCATTCATCAAAGTATTTGGCAAACAGGTAAAAGATTTCCTGGGTGCGCCCCACCGCAAATGCCGGAATCAGGATATTGCCTTGTTTAGCAGTCACTTCCCGGAACAGGTCTGCCAACTCTTGGCGGGTAGCGTCCCAATCGCGGTGCAGGCGGTCGCCGTAGGTGCTTTCCAGCAATACCATGTCAGCTTGTTTGATGATGGCGGGGTCTTGCAGCACTGGCATCCCGGAACGCCCCAAGTCACCGCTGTACACCAGCTTACGGTCGTGTTTGCCACTGTGTAACCACAATTCCACAATCGCTGAACCGAGAATATGCCCGGCATCCATCAATCTGAGCGCCGCCAGTGGCAAGATGTCCAAGCGCTCGGCATAGTCCAATGTCTGGAAATGGGAGAACACCGCTTCAGCATCTTGGATGGTGTACAGCGGTTCAACTAGGCGCAAGCCTTTGCGTTCACGCTTACGGTTTTCCAGCTTGGCATCTTTTTCATTCAGGTAAGCGGCATCCCGCAACATAATGCGGCACAAGTCCGCCGTGGCTTTATGGGTGTAAATAGAACCACGGAAACCGCGTTTCACCAACAATGGTAAACGCCCGGAATGGTCGATATGGGCATGGCTGAGAATAACGGCATCAATGCTGGCAGGGTCAAACGGAAACGGGTCACTGTTACGCGCCTCATCCTGCCAAGACCCCTGAACCAGACCGCAATCCAGCAAGAGCTTGTAGTCACCGACCGTCACTAGATGACACGAGCCTGTCACCTCATCAGCCGCGCCAAGAATTTGTAGTGTTATTCCCATGATTTATCCTCTGTTGTTTTAAAATACAACTCCCTGCCTTGCTGCTCACTGTGAGTATAAGACAAATTTGGCTGAAACCGCACTGTTGATTGGCGGGTATGTAACGTCTCCCCGTCAGAGCCGGGAGATTTCCCAATGGATTAAAAGTCAACATTGAACCCGGTCATAAAAATCACATAAGCGTCCTTGGGGTCGGGGACAGGCGTGGCTTGTGCCACCAGATCAATCCTTGGAGTCAGGTGGTAACGGATGCCCACCATTGGCACAGGCATCACCACAGGCAAGCGCTTGTAATTGCCGGAGAGATAAAGACCGCGGTGCAGGGTAAACTTTTCGCGCTGATAAAAAATAGTGGAATAACCGAGGATCAGCCCTAAACGTTCTTCTGAATTTTCTAAAATACCGATGGAATGATAGCTGCGCTCATTGATGGCTTGTTCAAACACCACGCCTTCCGGTCGCCAGCCGTCATTGTCGGAAGGCGAAAAAACATGGTGTAGGCTAACGACCTTAGTCACAGACCAATCAGCAAAAACTCCTTCTATAGGCAATAACGATAATAGGATAATTGCGATACGCAGTTGTTTTAACATCTACCGTCTCCACCGCTTGTGCTACTTTGAGTATAGTGCAAATAGAAAACGGCAAACCTCTGATGCTTGGTGTAATCTCTATGGATACACCGTTGAGAAGGAGGTTTCGCCATGTCCACGACAGAAGATACCCGCCCATTCGTTGCCCCCTGCCGCCAACTGGATACGACTGCTCCACTGCGCTGGCTCCAACTGGGGTGGCAGGATTTGCGTCAGGCTCCGTTACTCAGCGTGTTAAATGTGAATTAAGGGCATACAACCAGCCATAGTGAAAGCCATTATCATACG
>CAYNNA010000083.1:0-13721 GCA_964398375.1 uncultured Thiothrix sp. | reverse complement strand
TGCCTTTAACTCATTGATCCGTGAATCAAAGGGCTAGGCTCTGAATCGCTGCCGGGCAGGTCAGGCAGCAGCCCGCACCGCACTAGCGATTTGCGCTGCCAATTCAGCGGTTTCGTGGGGGTCTTCACCCTCCACCATCACCCGAATCAGAGGCTCAGTGCCAGAGGCTCGCAATAATACTCGCCCACGATTACCCAATTGTTGCTCAACCTGACGCACTGCATCCTGAATCGCAACGGATTCATCCAGATTAATCTTGTGCTTGGTCGGCACATTAATCAGGGTTTGTGGGTACTTGACCATCACGCTTTTCAGGTCACGCAACGATTTTCCTGTCATTCGCATGGCACGTAACACTTGCAGCGCGGCAATGATGCCATCACCGGTAGTAATAAAATTACGCACGATAATATGCCCGGAGGATTCACCACCCAAATCACAATCGTGCTGCGTCATTTGCTCAATGACGTAGCGGTCGCCGACTTTCGCGCGGTAAAACGGCACGCCCAACGCTTGAATTGACTTTTCCAAACCAAGATTGCTCATCAGCGTGCCAACCACGCCGCCGTGTAACTTGCCTTCAGCATGACGGTGGTGCGCAATAATCGCGAGAATTTCATCACCATCAACCGTATCGCCGCGCTGATCCACCATGATCAAGCGATCACCGTCACCGTCCAAGGCAATGCCTACATCGGCACGGTAACGCAACACGGCTTCACACAAACCACCCACATGCGTTGCGCCGCACGCTTCATTGATATTGATGCCATCAGGCGTGTTGCCTATTGCAATGACTTCTGCACCCAACTCCCCGAACACATCGGGTGCTACGTGGTAAGTCGCACCATTAGCGCAATCGACGACAAGCCGTAAACCCTTAAGTGAAACACTATTCGGCAATGCACGTTTACAAAACTCAATGTAACGCCCAGCGGCGTCCTTAGCACGTTCGACTTTGCCCAGCTCATCAGAAGACACGGTTTTAAAATCCATATCCAGCCAACGCTCGATTTCTTCTTCTACTTCGTCGGGTAGTTTTGTGCCGTCACCAGAGAAAAACTTTAGTCCGTTATCATCATACGGATTGTGCGAAGCACTGATCACAATGCCCGCAGAAGCCCGAAACGCACGGGTCAAATACGCCACCGCAGGCGTAGGCATCGGCCCTAACAAACGAATATTAACGCCTGCTGCTACCAAACCTGCCTGCAATGCAGACTCCAGCATGTAACCGGAAATTCGGGTATCCTTACCGATCAACACTAGGGGATGTCCGCTACTTGCCAGCACTTTTCCTGCCGCCCAACCTAATTTTAATACAAAATCAGGAGTCATCGGGTAACGCCCGATTTTGCCGCGAATCCCGTCCGTACCGAAATATTTTCTTGCCATTCGCCCATCTACCTCAAAATATTATCTATTCATGACTGCATTGACGATTTTCAGTGCATCAACCGTTGCACCCACGTCATGTACCCGCACAATATTAGCACCCTGCATTGCAGCGATAACCGCACCAGCCACACTGCCATACAAACGCCCCTCCACTGGGCGATTATCTAGCAAAGCACCAATCATGGATTTGCGTGAAAGCCCCACAAGTATAGGCAAACCCAAATCAGAAAATGCCGACAATTTGCGCAATAAGTTCACATTATGCGACAAAGTTTTACCAAATCCAAACCCTGGATCGAGAATTAAACGCTCCCGCACTATTCCAGCCGCTTCACAAGCCGTAATACGTTCCTGAAAAAACTGTGCAATATCCTGTAACACATCTTCATAGTGAGGGGATTGCTGCATGGTACGTGGCTGCCCCTGCATATGCATCAAGCAAACTGGCACGGCAAGCTTCGCACAGGTCGCCAAAGCACCGGGCTGCTGCAAGGCACACACATCATTGATTAAATCAGCACCCGCATTGACCGCCGCCAGCATCACCTCAGGCTTACTGGTATCTACCGACAACGGCACAGCAAAACGCTCACGAATCGCCGCTATCACCGGAATAACCCGCTCCAGCTCTTCCGCGACAGGAACGGAGGCAGCACCAGGACGAGTGGACTCCCCCCCCACATCAATAATATCGACGCCTTCTGACAGCATTTGCTCAACATGCCGCAAAGCCCGATCACGCGAATGAAACTGACCGCCGTCAGAAAAGGAATCCGGGGTGATATTCAAAATGCCCATTACCTGCACAGACAACTGAGAAACTTGCCATACCATTACGTTATTCCCGATAAACAAAAGGCGCGAGTAAAATGCTCGCGCCTTAACCAACTAATAATGTTATTAACGAACTTTAATGCGAACTGGCAGTTCCACCAATCACGCTATCATCCGTTTTATTGCCGCCAACAGAACGTGGTTTAGTTGGCGTGCCTTTGCCGCCAGAAGAATCATCATCTGTCCAGTCGGCTGGTGGTGGCGGCTCTTCGCCACGCATTAATGCATCCACCTGCCCACGATCAATGGTTTCATACTTCATCAGCGCTTGAGCCATTGCGTGCAACACACTCATTTTATCCGTAAGAATCTGCTTAGCACGGTTATAGTTACGGTCAATCACTTCACGGATTTCACCGTCAATCGCGAAAGCGGTTTCATCAGAAACATGCTTATGCTGTGTGACTGAACGCCCTAAGAATACTTCGCCTTCGTCTTCTGAGTAAGCCAATGGACCCATACGACTAGACAAGCCCCACTTAGTGACCATATTCCGCGCAATGTTGGTAGCACGTTCAATGTCATTGGAAGCTCCCGTAGTAACACCTTCCACGCCATAAATCAGCTCTTCGGCAATACGACCGCCGTACAAGCTAGAAATCTGACTTTCCAAGCGTTGTTTACTGGCGCTGTAACGATCTTCTTCCGGCAAATACATGGTGACACCTAAGGCACGACCACGTGGAATAATGCTGACTTTGTAGACCGGATCATGTTCAGGAACACTCAAACCCACAATGGCATGACCTGCTTCGTGGTAAGCCGTTGCTAATTTTTCATCCTCTTTCATGACCATTGACTTGCGCTCAGCACCCATCATGATCTTGTCTTTGGCTTTCTCAAACTCATTCATATCGACAGTGCGCTTGTTGCCACGCGCCGCAAACAATGCCGCTTCATTCACCAAATTCGCCAAATCAGCGCCTGAAAAACCCGGTGTACCGCGTGCAATCAGGGATGGTCTTACATCATCACCCAATGGGACTTTACGCATGTGAACCTTAAGAATTTGCTCACGACCACGTACATCAGGCAACGGCACCACTACCTGACGGTCGAAGCGACCGGGGCGCAACAATGCCGCATCCAATACATCAGGGCGGTTAGTAGCAGCAATCACGATAATGCCTTCGCTGCCTTCAAAACCATCCATTTCAACCAGTAACTGGTTAAGCGTTTGCTCACGTTCATCATGACCACCGCCCAAACCAGCACCGCGCTGACGACCTACTGCATCAATTTCGTCGATGAAAATAATGCAAGGTGCGTGTTTCTTGGCTTGCTCAAACATATCACGCACACGAGAAGCACCTACACCGACAAACATTTCCACGAAATCAGAACCGGAAATGCTGAAGAATGGTACCTTAGCTTCACCCGCAATGGCTTTTGCCAACAAGGTTTTACCCGTACCCGGTGAACCCACCATCAATACACCACGCGGAATTTTACCACCCAGCTTCTGGAATTTGCCGGGGTCACGTAAAAATTCAACCAGTTCAGCTACTTCATCCTTGGCTTCTTCGCAACCAGCCACATCGTTAAAGTTAACTTTAACCTGATCTTCGGTCATCATGCGGGCGCGACTTTTACCGAAGGACATTGCCCCGCGACCGCCACCGCCACCTTGCATCTGGCGCATAATGTAAATCCACAAACCAATAATCAGCAGGAACGGCACCCAACTAATGATAATATCCCACAGGACGGAGCGCTCTTCCGGCGGCGATGCTTTGAATGTAACTTTATTAGCGACTAAATCGTCCACTAACTTTGCGTCATTGGGCGGACTGTACGTCACAAATGACGCATTATTACCGTCTGTACCAATGATTTTTTGACCTTTGATTTCAACATTCTTGACTCCACCATTACGGACATTGGTTAAAAAGTCCGAATAGGGTACGACAGTAGTCGGTTGGGCTGGCACGCTGAATTTGCTGAACACTGCAATCAACACAAAGGCAATGACAGCCCAAATCAGCAAATTTTTGGTTAAATCGTTCAAGTGACTTCTCCACTATCAACTGGCGTTATCCACGTGTAACACCTATTACCGAGATATTACAACACAAAACCTTGCGCTAATACATAAACCTCCCGACTACGTGGTCTTGATGCAGCCGGTTTCCTTACTTTTACTGTTTTAAAGCTACGGCGCACCTCGCGGAGAAAGTTTTCTGAGCCATCGCCTTGAAACAGTTTCACCAAAAAAGTACCACCAGGCTTTAATACCTGACGCGCCATATCCAATGCAAGTTCACACAGATGAATGGAGCGCGGCTGATCAACGGCATCAACACCACTCATATTGGGTGCCATATCCGAAATAACAAGGTCAGCTTTATCGCCACCGAGTAAATTCAGCATTTCCATCAGGACCGATTCCTCACGAAAATCCCCTAACACGAACTCCACAAAAGGCAAGGGATCCAATGGCAAAATATCACTTGCCACAACCCGCCCCTTTTGCCCGACAAACTTGGTAGCATACTGACTCCACCCACCGGGGGCAGCACCCAAATCCACCACCTTCATGCCCGGTTGGAGAATACGATCTTTCTCCTGAATTTCCTGCAACTTGTACACTGCACGGGAACGATACCCTTCCTGCTGTGCTTTTTTGACGTATTCGTCACTAAAATGTTCGCCCAGCCACCTTTGACTGCTTTTGCTTCTTGCCATGCCGTGTTATCACTCATTACACTTCGTCAATTTAGGGAAGCGTATCATGGAAATGACCGGAACATTGACAGAAACTCAGAAAAAGCGCCTGCGGAGCCGTGCTCACGCTCTTAATCCTGTCGTTTTAATCGGTCAGCATGGCTTAAAACCTACTGTACTGGAAGAAATCACGGGTGCGCTTGATTATCATCAACTGATTAAAATTAAATTAAGCGTCGGCGACCGGGACTTACGCGATGAAATGATTGAGCAAATTACCCAATACAGTCAGTCACAATTGATTCAACGGGTGGGAAATGTCGCTGTATTGTATCGCCGCAACCCTGATCGCCCCGACCTTCTCAAAGAACAGGCTTTTTGAGTGAAACCGACCACACGAATTGGGCAAATTGACTGTATCCTCGAACAACTTTCCCATCAGGAACTGCAAACGTTTGTCCGGGAAAAAGCCTTGCAAGATGCTGACTTCCGCGACACCCTGCTAATCTGTTTTGCCGATCTATTGGGTAGCGACGAGCCAAGTGAGCCAAAATACCGGCAAATGTTGGCAGATATGACGCAACGCCATACCAATGCGGATGGGTATATTCATGTTGCCAGTGCCACTCATCTGACCACCGCGATCCATCACTTACTCAATGTTGCCCGTAAAGCCACCACCCCAACCCGCGAAACACTGGACTTATGTCTAGCCGTGATTGGCTGGTTACCGTTGTTAGCAGACAAAATGGAAGATCCGGATGAACACCTGTATCGCCTGATGCAGACAGCCTGTACCACGTTGTGGGAGTGTTACAGCGTACTACCCAACGAACGCCAGCAAGCACTCTTTGAGAGAATTCTGCTCGAATATGCCAAACCGATTTATCTCGATTTGGACTTGGAGGGTCACTTGCTCGCCTTACTGAAAGACTGGTCTAAGCATCATAATAAGCGGCAAAGTGCCTGCCTACACCAACTGGAATCCATCCTTAAAACAACAGCGGAAGATCACTGGCGCAAACAGTACCTACTAGAACAAACCAAGGCATTACTAAGCTACTGGAAGCTCTGAAACCATAACATTAGCAATGCACTGCCATTGCGTATGCGTTCCTTAACCACCAAAACAGAAAACCGGCAAAAAGCCGGTTCTCTTAAAAAGTGAATTCAAGTACGTAAATGCTACTACTTGCTGTGCGGATCAGCCACCGCATCCGACAAAGAATCCGGCAGGAAACGCAACACTTTCACCCCGATAGTCACCATCACTAAGGTGAGTGCCACACCACCCAAACCTAACATCAATTCCCAGACGCTTGGCACGTAGCTATTAATCACACCATCAAAGTAATCGCTGGAAACTTCAGCACCGGGGAACAAGGTCAACGGGTAAGCCTGCCCACCAATCAAAATCACATACAACTGCGCGAAGCCACCCACGATAGTGAACGCCGCTGCCAACAGTAATGCCACACGGTTATTTGCCAATTTGCGGCAGAAAATCAGCGACAAAGGCAGCAAACTACCCAGCAGAATTTGCCCAACCCAGAACAACTGCGTGTAAACACCACCTTCAAACAAAATGAAGCTTTCTACACCAGCCTTCTGCGCAATGTACAAACCGGTGAAATGACGTGCAGCTTCCAGCAACAATACGCCACCGATGAACACTGCCAACAAATAACGCAAGCGGTTCATCACCGCATCACCCAATTGGCGACCTGTCCAAGCATACGCGAAGTGCAAGACTAGAATGAAAACTGCCAAGCCCATTGCAAATGACATAACGATAAATAACGGAGCCATGACCGCTGAATTGTAAAAATCACGCGCTACCAGAAAACCGAAAATCGAGCCAGTACCAGCGGTCAGGATCAAACGCCAAGTAAATGCCGCAACACCTGCCATCTTGTAATAGCCCTTTACCTGACGATCCATCATCGTCCAAATATATATCGCTGATAAAGCCAGAAAGCCGTTATAGAGGATAATGTTCCACGCAAAGATCGACTTAAAGTTAAAGGTAGTCATCGCCACGATCAAACGGTCAGGTCGACCTAAATCCAGCACTAACACGATCAAACCACCAATCAGTAACGAAATCGCCAGCAATGCCGACAAACGCCCCATCGGTTGATAAATTTTCTTACCGAATACCGTGCCGATTGAACCGACGTTCAATGCGCCGGAAGCGGCGACGATCAAACCAATCGCAAAAACGTGCGGCAAACCCCAAACAATTTGATTATTCATGCCGGTTACATGATGACCATTATGTTCAGCATTGAAAAATGCCAGCGCACCGAGAGCGAGGAATGCACCCAAAACCGCCAACAAGAAGTAAAAACCCTTGCCGTCTTTGGTTTCGCGGAAAATGATTGCTTGACTAGCCATTGCTGTTCGTCCTTTCCGTTAGATGCCGTGGTAACGCACGCCAGTATTTAAACCAAGATCAGCACGGATCTGCTTGCCACCGATAGTTTTCAGCGTTTGGCTCAGTGTGCTGTTAGGGTCATTCAAATCACCGAAGGTTACAGCATCCGGTGCTGCTTCCACACAGGCTGGTAACTGACCATTATCCACACGATGTACACACATATTGCAGGATTCAACCGTACCAATACCACGCGGCGAGTGTGCTTTTTGGTCAACCAAATGCTCATGCACAAAGCTACGTGCTTTGTATGGGCAAGCCATCATGCAGTAACGGCAACCGATACAAATATGCTTGTTAACTTGCACAATCCCATCCGCACGCTTCATGGATGCCCCCGTTGGGCACACATCAACGCACGGTGGTTTTTCGCAATGCTGACACATGACCGGCAAACTGAAGCTGTTCTGAGTCAGTTTATCCGTGACTTTCACCACTCGCGCCCAATGCGCTTTTTGAGTAGCGTCTGAATGCGCTTCATCACCCCAGCCATGTTCTTTTTTACACGCAGCGACCATCGCTGCACCGCCATCAGTAAGCTTAGTCACGTCAATCAACATGCCCCAACGCTTTGCATCGGTAACAGCCTGATCCGCAGGTTTCGCAGTGACTTCACCAGCCGCGTGTGCTGTCTGCAACACAAAACTAGGCGCAACCGCAGCAACTGCCGCAACACCACCCAAGGTTGTCATAAAATTGCGGCGGTATTCATCAACACGGTTCTGATTCATTTCGCAGCTCCTTGTTGTGGTTGAGCCACCATTTGCACTTCAGCAGCCGTAGGCATAGCAGCACTCACAACACCTTGGGTAAAGTGATGTGCATCCGCACTGCCTACTTTATGCTGATAATTTTCATCACCTACTGGGCGGTCAGCATGACATTGGAAACAATCAATCTTCTGTCCCACAGCAGCATGGCAAGTGGTACAGAAATGCTGATCATCACCATAGCGCAACGGCGTACCGTCATCTTTAGTCGGCGCAACGTGACAATTGATGCACTCATTCAAGCTATGTTGCTTGGTGCGAATACCTTCAATCACCGTAGCATCACGCTGGTGATCCAACATGCTCATGTGATTACTACGCATTTTGTCGGTTGGTTCAACACATTGATCAGCTTTCTGCTTAGCAGTTTCGAGGTTAGTCCCCGCTGCTGGTGCTGAATCACAACCCGACAACAGCGTGGCTAATGCCAACACTGAAGCCAGAAAGATGTTAGAAAACTTGCTAGTCATGCTGATTCCTGTCGAGCCTGCACTCATGGAAAGGACGATTATTCGCCCAGACCCATTTCGATGTACCCAGTTGGGCAAACGTCTGCGCAGATATGGCAGCCGATACACTTGGAGTAGTCGGTTGCAACATAACGACCCAGCGTCGCCTGCTTCTTAGGCACGCGGTAAACGGCAGTTTGCGGGCAGTAAATAACGCAGTTGTCACACTCGAAGCACATACCGCAACTCATGCAACGCTTGGCTTCGTTAACCGCATCGGCTTCTGGCAATGGGTTCATACGCTCTGCAAAGTGACCCAGTACTTCTTCAGCCGTTGGTACGTCTTCAGTGCGCAGGTTACGTGCTACGTTGTTGAAGTGACCCAAGAACAAATCTTTGGAAGGCACAATGACGTTTTTAGAACGGTCATCGTAGTTATGTACTGCGTAATTTGCGTCAGAAGTACCGCGCATGTCTTCCGCACGGCTTGATTCATAACCTGCTGGTTCCAAACCTGCCTCTTGCAGTTTTGCCATTAGGTCAAAGTGGTGCTTATCAACTTTCGGACGCTTGGTTTGTTCTGCTGCCAACAAATAACGATTGATCGTTTCAGATGCGATAGACGCTTGACCGATAGCCGTCGTCAACAAGTGAGGACGTACTGCGTCACCCGCTGCAAAATGGCCTTTCTTGCCCGGTACTTGATACAGTGCGTCAGCGTTGATTTGGTTACGCCCATTGTTCAGGGCTTCGATACCATCCAGTTTACCGAACTGACCGATAGCAGAAACGATAATGTCCGCTTCGATAATGGTTTCCTTGCCGCCTTCGCACGCTTGCGGCATATTGCCTTTCATCACGCACTCGACCACTTTCAGACCAATCGCACGACCGTCAGCACCGAAAACGATTTCCTTTGGCATCACTTGCGTCAGAATGGTCACGCCCTCTTTCAGCGCGTCCTGTACTTCGTGTTCCGCAGCCGTCATTTGATCCAGCGGGAACAAAGTAGTCAAGGTAACAGTTGCAGGTACTTTCTCGCCTACATCACCATGAGTCAATTTACCAGTGGCGGAATCTTCAGGATTTTCTGCGTAATTCGCCAATGTGCCGATACGGCGTGATACTGAAACCACGTCGATGGATGTATCACCACCACCCACGCACACCACACGAGGTGCGGTATATTTCATCGTACCTTTGTTGTAGGCTTCGAGGAAGTCAACCGCAGACACGCAGTTTGGTGTTTCTGCAAACTTGTCAACGAACAAGCCACGACCGTTCCAGCAACCAACCGTCCACAGGATTGCGTCGAAATCGCTTTCCAGTTGCTCGATGCTTACGTCTTTGCCGACGGTGGTGTTGCATTTAATCGTGATGTCACCCATGTCGATGATACGTTGCATTTCAGCACCCAGCTTGTCGCGTGGTACACGATAGCCCGGAATACCGTAACGCATCATACCGCCCAATTCAGGGTGCTGTTCAAATACGGTAGACGCATGACCCATGCGACGCAATTGATAAGCCGCCGCCATACCCGCTGGCCCACCGCCAACGATAGCAACCTTCTTACCACTCAGCTCGCTCGGTGCATCAAACTTGAAACCAGCCGCAATCGCACTATCACCGATGTATTGCTCAACCGCGTTAATGCCGACGAAATCGTCAACGTCGTTACGGTTACAACCGGTTTGGCAAGGAGCTGGGCAAACACGACCCATCATTGACGGGAACGGGTTAGCATCGGTGGAACGACGGAACGCATATTCTTGCATGGTCATGCCAACGGGTGGCTTCTCAATGCCGCGCACGATCTGCAACCAACCACGGATATCTTCACCCGATGGGCAGCTACCTTGGCAAGGCGGCGTTTTGTGAATGTAGGTGGGGCATTTATGGGACGTATCCTGCACGAAAATTTTATCATGCATACTATCCCACTCGTGGTCGCCATCTTTAAAACGGCGGTACGTGTGACCATTACCTTTAAGCTTGCTGTCGTGAGCTGCGGTTGCCATGCCTATCTCCTGTTAATTTCAGTTCACTCGCGGCTATGCCACGCGGAAATAAATGTCGTCATTAGTCTTCGTCGCCATCTTCATCGTCGGGACGTGCCTGCACGGACACTTGCCGTTGCAGGACAAGCGCGTTACTCACCAACTGGTGAACACTAACAATTTGATCCATCGTGAAACCGTAGTACGGCAACACTTTCGTAAATTGTGATTTGCAAATCGCGCAAATCGCTGCCATGTGGGTTACGCCATTGTGTGTGGTCACATGCTTAAGGGCTTCCGCACGTGGCTGAACACCTTTCACACGGATTTCCATCAAGTCATCGGTCAACAAACCACCGCCGCCGCCGCAACAGAAGGTCGCGTCATGAATGGTATCGGCTGGCATATCCACAAAGTTGTTACACACCGCACGAATAACGTTACGCGGAATGTCGAACTGTCCACCAGGGTAATCCCCCATACGGCTACCACGCGCTACATTGCACGAGTCGTGGAAGGTCAACACTTTATCGTCATTCTCAGTCTTATCAATCTGCAAGTTACCGGCTTGGATTTGGCTCCAAGTAAACTCCAGAATATGTTGCGGCACGGGGTAACGCTGATCCAAGAAATCAAATGGCCCAGCCAAAGTATTCAGGAAGCTGTACGCCACGCGCCATGCGTGTCCACACTCCCCAAACACAATGCGCTTCACCTTGTGCTTGATAGCAGCTTCACGAACCCGCAAAGAAACCCGGCGCATGGTCTCGTAAGAGCCAATAAACATGCCGAAGTTACCCGCTTCTGAAGCAATAGTACTCATCGTCCACGTTGTGCCAGCCTCGTGGAACACTTTTGCGTAACCAATCAAACCGTCGATATGCGGTTCGGCGAAGAAATCTGCTGATGGCGTTACCAACAACACTTCCGCGCCGTCTTCGTCGAGCGGGAAACGAACTTTAATGCCGGTATCCATCTCAACGTCTTCTTCCAAACCTTCCACTGTGTCGAACAGTGCCGGCCCTGGCAAACCGAGGTTATTACCAATCTTAAAGACCTTGCCGATAATCTCGTTACAATACTTTTGACCGTAACCCACGTGGTCAAGAATTTCACGCGCTGCCATTGAAATTTCAGCCGTATCAATGCCGTATGGGCAGAATACCGAGCAACGGCGGCACTGGGAGCACTGGTGATAATAGTTATACCAGTCCGCCAACACCTCTTCGGTCAGGTCAGTTGCACCGACCAGTTTGGGGAAATACTTACCCGCAAACGTGAAGTAACGGCGATAAACTTTACGCAATAAGTCCTGACGTGCCACTGGCATATTTTTCGCGTCAGATGTTCCGATGAAGTAATGGCACTTGTCAGTACAGGCACCACACTTGACGCAAATATCCAAAAACACTTGCAGCGAACGGTAACGACCTTTCAGGTCAGCCATTTTTTCCAATGCACGTTCTTTCCAGTTGGGCACTAACGCACCAATTTCGGCGAAATCGTCTGGAAAATGCAGTGCTTTCTGAAAATCCGGTTTAGCGATGAAAGGCCCTTTGCTCTCCATTACGCCTTCGCGTACTGCGGGAATCTCGCAATACCCTTCACCCGTCAATTTTGGAACTTCGTAATCAGCCACGGTGCTTACCTCTTATTTCTTCAGTTCGTCGAGGTAGTTTTTACCTTGACGTTCCAATTCCAATGCCCAGCCGGATACATGGCGTTTCTCACGCGGGTTATCCACCTGGTTACGGGTCGGACTGAAAAACACACCCGGTGCGTGCAGCAATTTGCTGATCGGAAAAATGATCATCAGCAATGCCACCAACAACAAATGCACCAATACAATCGGATCGGCTGGCAAACCTGCATCACCAAAGAAACCGAAGGTCAATAAACCACCGAAAAATGCCTTAACCTGAGTAACATCCGCGTGGGTTACAAACGTCATCATCAAACCGCTGCCACCAATGGCAATCAGCAATGCCAACATCAAATGGTCAGAAGGTGCGGAAATGTAACGCACACGGTCCACCAGGAAGCGACGCGCCCACAAACCTGCCAGACCCAACACCATTGTGAAACCGGCATACTTCCCAAATGGTTGCAAGAACGTCAGCACTGCCCCCATTTCCATGAAATAACGGGTATGGCGAATCAGCACCAACCACAAGGAAATGTGGAACAGGAACGCAAACAACCACAAGGTTTTGTTAGAACGGAACAAACTCTGGAAAAATACCACTTCACGAAACATGCGCCATACAACACCGCCCTGCGTAACCGGTGCGGGTGTGGTCGGAATCTTCAATGGGGCTGGGGTGTTCCAGTATTGGCGAACCTTCATAGCCACACCGCCAATCAAAATCAACGTTGCCGCCCAAAACAACAGTCCGTAAAGAATACTTACGAATGTCACTGCGTACTCCTGAAGTCATTAGTCTCTCTTCTGAAAACCTGTCAACAACAGGGCTTAAGAAGAGGCTCCGGCGAACCGGAGCAATCTTCGTGTCTTATAACCTAACTAGCGACGTATAATTATACGCAACCAGTTGGCTTAGGCAGACCGCCGTATTTACACGCTTGCTTGCCAGGGCCGTATGGGAACAGGCTGTACAGGTACTTAGAGTTACCTTTGTCAGCACCCAAACGCTTACCAACTGCTTTAGTCAGAACGCGCACCGCTGGAGCGATTTGGTACTCTTCATAGTATTCACGCAGGAAATTCAGGATTTCCCAGTGCTCAGAAGTCAGTGTTACGTCTTCGCTGCTAGCCAAAACTTCTGCCACTTCTGGAGTCCAGTCGCTCAGGTTTTCCAGATAACCTTCTTCATCTAACGGAATGTCTTTACCGCCAACGTTAATTGATGCCATTGTGTGGCCTCCTGTCAAAAAATGTTAAAACTTACAGCCAGCTTTGGGTGGTGTCGTTATTTGCCGTCAGGTCTACAAAACCCGCGTAATCAACGCTCACAATCCCATCTATTGCTTTGCCTTCCAAACCGCGTGCCGCCAGATCTGCACCCAACACATACACAGTCTTATCAGACATCGCAGCCTTTATCTTACCAGAAAAGCTTGATCCATCGACCGCACCAACCACGGCATCTTCAATCATCAGGATCGAATCACCTGCATTGGCGTGTGCCAAGCAGCTTTCAAAAGCCAC
>CAYNNA010000082.1:0-13773 GCA_964398375.1 uncultured Thiothrix sp. | reverse complement strand
CTTATTGGGTGCTGCGGGTGGTATTGAAGCGGTATTTAGCGTATTGGCTATCCGCGATCAGATTCTGCCACCGACGATCAATATGGATAACCAAGACCCTGAGTGCGATTTGGACTATGTGCCAAACGTTGCCCGCGAAACCGCTGTCAATGTTGCCATGAGCAACTCGTTTGGCTTTGGTGGCACGAACGGAACCTTGATTTTCAAGAAAATCTAATTGCACACGCAAACCTTCAAGGGCGAGTACGATTTACTCGCCCTGCATTCACAAAACCCTGCCCGTTATCCTTTCCTGTTGGAAAGTGTCGCTACATCCCCACTATCCCGTTACAGCTTGCTGTTTGCGTTTCCGCAGGAAAGCATTCGTCTGGATAGCTTGGCGGAAGCCAATTTTTGCGAACGCTTGGATAACGCGTGGCGTAAGAATGCCTCAGTGGCAGCACACGACATGCCGTTTCGAGGCGGGTGGTTTCTCTATTTGGGCTATGAGCTAGTCGGGCAATTAGAACCTACGTTGCAATTGCCTGATACGCCAGTGGGGTTGCCGATTGCGTTAGCAGTACGTATTCCAGCGGCGGTGATCGTGGATCACTTGCGAGGTGAAACGGTGGTTGTCGCTGAAGCGGCATTTACTGAAGCCTTTGCTGAAATACAGACAGATATGGCAGCAACGAGTGTAGAGACGCAAAATTTTGCATCGCTACAGGTGCGAATATCCGAAGATCTGCCGGAACATTTTACCGCCGGGGTTGAGTGCATTCGGGAGTACATCGCGGCGGGGGATGTGTTTCAGGTGAATTTATCGCGAGCATGGCGTGGCGATATGGAGTCGGAATATGCTGCGGCTGACGTTTACCGCTTACTGCGTAAGACTAACCCCGCTCCATTTGCCTGTTTTGCCGATTTTGGCGAATTTGCGATCATTAGTTCTTCGCCAGAACGTTTGGTTAGAGTGCAAACGGGTAGGGTGGATACACGCCCGATTGCGGGTACACGCCCACGGGGTGCTGATCCTCAACGTGATCAAGCGTTGTTGGAAGAGCTGATTGCACACCCTAAAGAACGCGCCGAACACATTATGCTGATTGACTTAGAGCGCAACGATTTGGGGCGCATTTGTGAATACGGCACAGTCAATGTCGACGAATTAATGGTGGTGGAAAGCTATCAACACGTTCACCACATTGTTTCCAATATTCAGGGAACCTTGCGGGAAGGCATGACACCGGGGCAAATAATTCGCGCTGTCTTTCCAGGTGGGACGATTACCGGCTGTCCCAAAGTGCGCTGCATGGAAATCATTGCCGAATTGGAACAAACTGGCAGAGGCGCTTACACCGGCTCGGTCGGTTATCTGAATCACAACGGCGATATGGATTTGAATATCCTGATTCGCACCATGACGTTACAAGGCAAGCAGTTACACTTTCGCACGGGTGCGGGCATCGTGATGGATTCGGTTGCCCCCAACGAACTTAAGGAAACCCGCCACAAAGCGCGAGGTTTGCTGCGGGCGCTTGGTCATGATATGGGTTAACGGCAACATCGCTACGCATTTACCGGTTACTGATCGGGGTTTGCTGTACGGTGATGGCGTTTGGGAAACCATCGGTGTGCAACAGGGCAAACCGCAATTACTCGACTGGCATTTACAACGCCTCAGTGCCGGTTTGCACACGTTGAATATCAGTTTTCCCAATCTTGAAGCGTTTCGTGCGGAGATACTGGCTGCTTGTGTTGCGCAAGAACGTGCCGCCCTCAAATTAATCGTCACGCGCGGCAGTGGGCAACGGGGTTACAGCCCAGTAAACACAACTGAACCAACCCGTATTCTGCAATTATCCCCTTGGGCGAATTACCCAGACAGTTACACCGAACAGGGTATCCGTTTAACGTTGTGTGAAACCCGCTTAGCACATCAACCGCGTTTAGCCGGTTTCAAACACCTGAACCGCTTGGAACAAGTCTTAGCAAGGGCTGAATTCGGAGGCGATTATCAGGAAGGGCTGGTATGCGATTATGACGGTAACGTCATCGAGGGAACGATGAGTAATTTGTTTGTGATACGTACCGATGGCGCAATCTGTACGCCTGATTTAACACAGTGCGGTATTGCGGGCGTAATGCGGCGATATATTATCCAAACGCTTGAGAAATTTGGCTGTCAATGCCACATTCACCCTTTAACGCTGAAGGACGTTGCACAGGCGCACGCACTTTTTATGACCAATTCCCTGATTGGTTTATGGCCTGTACGCGAATTTTCTGGCAAACAGTACACCATACCGCCTGTGCTTCGGGATTTGCAGGCGACAATACACACACTAGCATGAAACTGTTATTCAAATTAATCAGTCTGTTAACCATTACCGCGATAGCCACCATTGGATTTTTAGCGTGGTATCAGTACCAGCATTTTCAGGAAACGCCCATTGCGGTGACACCAGAAAATGCCCTATTTGAGATTAAACCGGGCAGCAATATTCGCCAAGTTGCCAAACAGTTAGCAGAAAAAAAGCTCATCGAACATGAGTTGCTATTTTTTGCTCATGCACGACTCACTGGCAAAGCGACGCAAATCAAAGCAGGGGAGTACCAACTGGAATCCGGCATGACGCCAAATGATGTCTTGCAGAAATTTGTGTCCGGTCAGGTACTGCAATACCAACTAACGATTCTGGAAGGCAAAACCTTTAAAGATATTTTGGCAGACATACGCGAACACCCTAATATTGAGCAAACTTTAGGTGACGCGGATGAACAAGCGATTATGAGTCAATTGGGCGCACCGGAAGGCATGTCTCCAGAAGGTTGGTTTTATCCAGACACCTACAGTTTTCCGCGCAAAACCACCGATTTAGCGTTTTTACAGCGCAGTTATAAAGCCATGCAAACCTATTTGCAGCAAGCTTGGGAAAGGCGCGAACCACACCCGCATATTAAAACCCCTTACGAAGCCTTGATTTTGGCATCTATTGTGGAAAAAGAAACAGGTTTGCCTGAAGAGCGCCCCTTGGTGGCAAGAGTATTTTTAAATCGCCTTGATTTGGGTATGTTGCTGCAAACTGACCCTACGGTGATTTATGGCATGGGCGAGAAATATGACGGTAATATTCGCAAAACTGACCTGCAAACCGATACCCCCTACAACACCTACACACGGGCTGGTTTGACACCTACACCGATTGCCACCCCCAGTAAGGCGGCGATTGATGCGGTGATGCACCCGGCTGATAATCGCAAGGTTTTATATTTTGTGGCGACGACCCCTGGTGGTGCGTCCCATTTCTCAGAAACCCTTGATGAACATAATCGAGCCGTGCGTCAATACATCCTCAATCGCAATAAAACCAAGGAATCACAACCATGAAGCGCGGTGTTTTTATTACGCTGGAAGGCAGCGAAGGTGCGGGTAAAAGCACCAATGTGCCGTGGATAGCGGACTATTTGCGCTCCCAAGGCAAGAGCGTGTTAGTGACCCGTGAACCTGGTGGTACAGAAGTCGCGGAAGCGATCCGTGAGGTATTGCTATCCCCTGAGTTGCCGGGAATGCATGTGGATACCGAATTGTTGCTCATGTTTGCCGCCCGTAATGAACACTTGCAAACCAAGATTTTACCTGCCTTGGCGCGAGGTGAATGGGTGATTTGCGACCGTTTTACCGATGCAACTTACGCTTATCAAGGCTATGGGCGTGGTATTGCTTTATCGCGCATTGCGGCGTTAGAACAGTGGGTGCAAGGCGATGTACGCCCGGATTACGTGATTTTGTTTGATATTGATGTGGCAACGGGGATGGCAAGAGCACAAGCGCGTGGTCGCGCTGACCGTTTTGAGCAGGAACATGCAGCATTTTTCGAGCGTATCCGTGATGGTTATCTGCAAAGGGCGGCGGCGATGCCAGCCCGTTACCCTGTCATTCAAGCCGCACAAACGCGTGTCAACGTCCAGGAGCAATTGCAGCAGGTGTTGGGGCGTATTATTGCTGAGTATGGCGCGTGAACGCATACCCTTGGCAAATACCGGTATGGCAGCGTTTGCAACAAGCGCAAGCGGATAATCACCTGCATCATGCCTTATTGTTTAGCGGGGAAGATGGCTGTGGTAACGAGGACTTCCTTGCTGCTTTGGCTAACAGTTTATTGTGTTTACATCCCGATAGTGATGGTTTTGCTTGTGGTCAGTGCCGTAGTTGTCAGGTGCAGGCAGCACAGGCACACCCGGATTTCATGGCGGTGAAGCTACTAGACGATAAGCAATCTATCTTGATTGAACAGATTCGTGAGCTGAACTATTTTTTGGGGTTGAGTCGCAGTTATAGCCCGCGTCGGGTTGTCATTATTCAGCCTGCTGAGCGCATGAATGTCAATGCGGCTAATAGCTTGTTGAAATCATTGGAAGAACCCGCTCCTGATACCCATGTGTTGCTACTGACTGCACACCCCGGATTGTTATTGCCGACGATTCGCAGCCGTTGCCAAGCGGTGCGTTTACCGTTGCCGACGCATCAACAGGCGTTGGCATGGTTGCAAGCGCAAACCTTGCAACACCCCGTCGAGTCATTGTTGGAAACGGCTTTGGGCAGACCATTAGCCGCATTGGCTTTGGATGCTACGGATACGTTGAGCCAGCGGAGTCAATGGTTGGTGCATTTAACCCAGTGCCTACAGGGGCAGGGTAACATTACCGAGATTTCGGCATATTGGGAAAAATTTGACAAAGTGCAGTTGTTAGACTGGCAATTTACTTGGTTGCAAACATTGTTAAAACAAAACGCTAACGGTAAAGATGCAACAATAACCGGTGAACTGCATCACTTGTATAGCCTGCTGAAGCCCCGTCGCTTGTTGAGCATATATGATAAATTACTTGAACTTAAGAAATTAGCCACTCATCCTCTTAACCCCCGTTTATTCATCGAATCCATGCTAATATTGTGGCGCACATAACATTAGTCATTTGTAGAGAAAGTTAAAGTTTACGTTAAATGGACGATACCCAGCAGGCGCACCACAAGCATCCCAGAGGGGAAGGCAATCCAGCCAGCCTGTCCATGGCTATTGCCGAAAAATCAGCATTACACGCCAGCTATATGCCGTTTATCAAAGATGGTGGACTGTTTGTGCCGACCACAGAAAAGTTCGGGTTGCACGATGAAGTGGTGTTGCACCTGCGCTTAGTCGAGGATGGTAAAAAATTGCTGATTCCGGGGCGAGTTGTGTGGATTTCACCGGGGATTGGGCAGCGTGGCACAAGCCCTGGCGTTGGTTTGCAATTTACCGGGGAACACCGCTTTCGCGTCAAACAATTCATTGAAGAAATGTTGGGTGATCTTTTGAAGCAACCTGCCTCGAATCCCGCCTATTAGGTCAATGACTATGGTGCGCTTCCGATTTTTGCAAGATCGGCTGGTCGGTGGCATTTTGGCATTCCCACATAATCGGTACAAAACATGCAGTACAGGCTCAGCGACCACGCTAAAAAGCGTCTCCAGCAGCGTAAAATCAAACCAGAATGGTTGGCGGCAACGCTTGCCAACCCCGACAGGATAGAAAGTGACCCCGAAGATGCTACCTTGGTACATGCCCTGCTGGACATTCCAGAAAAGGGTTTCAAACGCTTGCGGGTCATTTACAATGAAACCAGCGAACCTGTCACCATTGTCACCGCTTATTTTGACTGAAGGTAACAAGCCATGAAAATTGAATTTGATCCGTTAGCGGATGCCCTTTACATCCAGCTTGCCGAAGGCGAAGTGGAAAAAACCGAGGAACTTAAGCCCGGTATGATTGTGGATTATGATGTACTGGGCAATATGCTGGGTATCGAAGTCCTGTATGTCAGCAAACGGGCGGTATTGCCCCTGCAACAGGCAGCGTAGCGATTGCAACGCCAACGCATCCCGATGACCTTCGATGAATATGACCTGCTGGAACAGCCTTTCGGCTACAAAGTGGAATACTGGGGTGGTCACACTGTCATCACGCCCCGCGACAATCCCATCACTACCCGGTTGGCAATAACAGTGCGGGAGGTCAATCCAACCTGCCGCATTGTCCCGGTTGATCTCGCCCGCCAGCAGGAAATGGCGGAAACCTTCTTCGCCGCCTTCCACGATACGGTCGAATTTTGCGACTGGTACGAACACAAAGTCCACGAACATGCCGACTCCAGCATCAAGCGTTATTTTGCTGGCAAACGGGGAGAACCACATCCCGCCTCCATCATGGCGTTGGCGGAGGATGGCAGCATCAGCGGCATCGCCTTGTTGTTGACAGACGATGAGGGCGAAGTGTGTCTGGATTTGCTGTATGTCGTGCCGAACTGCCAACGCCAACACATCGCTACCCAAATGGTGGCAACCGCTGTCAACAGCCTCCATGCAGCAGGCATTGCGACCCTGACCAGCACCTACCACATCTGCAACGAAGACAGCCGCCGTTGGCATCATGCTTTTGGTTTTGTGGACGTTTACGACCAGATGTACATCCGCCTCAAATACGCTTGGTATCGGAATGAAATCTGGCGGCGGGAAAAGCTGGGTTTAACGGAAGGGTTGGATGCGCTGGCAGCGGAACGGGATTGTTGGTACGCGCAGCTTGACGAGATGTGGCGGCATTAAAGAACCAAACTCAGTTAGTAGGGAAATCTCCCTTCCCGCCAAAACCTGCTAAACTTCGTTTTTTGTTCGGCACGAGCTTGCAAACCCCATGGAAAAATTCATCCGCATTCGCGGCGCACGTACCCATAACCTGAAAAACATCGACCTTGACCTGCCGCGTGACAAGCTGATCGTGATCACGGGTTTGTCGGGTTCGGGCAAGTCGTCGCTGGCGTTCGACACGATCTTTGCGGAAGGGCAGCGGCGTTACGTCGAATCGTTGTCGGCTTACGCCCGCCAATTCTTGTCGATGATGGAAAAGCCGGACATTGACCACATCGAAGGGCTTTCTCCGGCGATTTCCATTGAGCAGAAAACCACTTCGCACAACCCGCGTTCCACCGTCGGCACGATCACCGAGATTTACGACTACCTGCGCTTGCTGTATGCGCGTGCTGGTGTGCCGCGTTGCCCCACGCATCACGTTGATTTGCAAGTGCAAACCGTCAGCCAGATGGTCGATCAGGTGCTGTCCCTGCCCGAAGGCAGCAAGCTGATGTTGCTGGCCCCCGTGGTGCGTGACCGCAAGGGCGAGCATGTGCAACTGTTTGAATCGTTGCGGGCGCAAGGCTATTTGCGGGTGCGGGTGAATGGCACTGTCTACGATCTGGACGCGCCGCCCACGCTGGAATTGCGCAAAAAACACAATATTGACGTAGTGATTGACCGTTTCAAAGTGCGCGACGACCTGCAATTGCGCCTCGCGGAATCGTTTGAAACTGCGCTGAAACTCGCCAACGGCATTGCGCGGGTGGCGTGGATGGAAGGCGAAGGTGACGAACTGGTGTTTTCCGCCAACTACGCCTGCCCGCATTGCGGCTGGTCGTTGACCGAACTCGAACCGCGTTTGTTTTCCTTCAATGCCCCCGCCGGGGCGTGCCCGAGCTGCGACGGTTTGGGCGTGGAACAGTTTTTCGACCCACAACGGGTGGTGGCAAATCCGTCGCTGAGCCTTGCGGGTGGCGCGGTGCGCGGCTGGGATCGGCGCAATGCCTACTACTTCCAGATGCTCACCTCGCTGGCAGAGCATTTCGGCTTTGACGTAGAACAGCCGTGGGACGAATTACCTGCGTCTGTCCACAAACTGATCTTGCACGGCAGCGGTTTGGAGGAGGTGGAATTCACCTACGTTGGGCAAAAAGGCCAGATTTACACCCGTTCGCACACCTTTGAAGGCGTGTTAAACAACCTCAAACGCCGTTACCGCGAAACCGATTCGAGTGCGGTGCGCGAAGAGTTGGCGAAATACCTTGCCAGCCGCGCTTGCCCCGATTGCGGCGGCACACGGCTGAACGAACAGGCGCGGAACGTGTTCATTGCGGGGCGTAATTTGCCTGCGACCACGCATTTGCCGATTGGTGAAAGCTATGAATTTTTCCGCAACCTCAACCTACCGGGGACACAGGGCAAAATTGCCGACAAGATTTTGCGCGAAATTGCCTTGCGTCTGGAATTTCTGGTCAACGTCGGGCTGGATTATCTGACCCTGAGCCGCAGTTCGGAAACGCTTTCCGGCGGCGAAGCGCAACGCATCCGCCTCGCCTCGCAGATTGGCGCGGGGCTGGTCGGGGTGATGTACGTGCTGGATGAGCCATCCATCGGTTTGCACCAGCGCGACAACGCCCGCTTGCTGAAAACGCTGTTCCGGCTGCGTGACCTTGGCAATACCGTGATTGTGGTCGAGCATGACGAAGACGCGATCCGTTGCGCCGATTACGTGCTGGATATTGGCCCCGGTGCGGGCGTGCATGGCGGCTACATTATTGCGCAAGGTACACCGGAAGAAGTGTTTGCCACGCCGGATTCGGTGACGGGGCAATTCATGTCCGGGCGGCGCAGCATCACTATGCCCGCACAACGCACCCCGTTTAACCCCGAACGCACCATCAAACTGATCGGCGCGACCGGCAATAACCTCAATGACGTGACGCTGGAAATCCCGCTGGGGCTGTTGACCTGCATCACGGGTGTGTCGGGGTCGGGCAAATCGACGCTGATCAACCGCACCTTGTACCCGTTTCTGGCGCGGCATCTGCACGATAGCAGCGTGGAAGTTGCCCCGGTGCGCGACGTGCAGGGCATGGAGCAAATCGACAAAATCATCGACATCGACCAAAGCCCGATTGGGCGCACCCCGCGTTCCAACCCTGCCACCTACACGGGCGTGTTTACCGCGATCCGCGATATGTTTGCAGCGACGCAAGAAGCACGGTCACGCGGTTATTTACCCGGAAGGTTTTCGTTCAACGTCAAAGGCGGACGCTGCGAAGCCTGTTCCGGCGACGGCTTGATCAAGGTCGAAATGCACTTTTTGCCCGATGTGTACGTGACCTGCGAAGTGTGCGAAGGCAAGCGTTACAATCGCGAAACCCTCGACATCCGCTACAAGGGCAAGAACATCAGCGAAGTGCTGGCGATGACGGTGGAAGATGCCTGCGAATTTTTCGCCGCCGTGCCGTCGATTCACACCAAGCTGCAAACGCTGATGGACGTGGGGCTGTCGTACATCACCTTGGGGCAAAACGCCACTACGCTTTCAGGCGGCGAAGCGCATCGCGTCAAGTTGGCAAAAGAGCTGTCCAAACGTGGCACGGGCAAGACGATTTACATTCTGGACGAGCCGACCACGGGGCTGCATTTCCACGACGTTGACCAATTGCTGCAAGTGCTGCACCGCTTGCGTGATGGCGGCAATACCGTGGTGGTGATTGAGCATAATCTGGACGTGATCAAGACGGCGGATTGGGTGGTGGATTTGGGACCGGAAGGCGGGAGTCGTGGGGGGCATATTATTGCGGTGGGTACGCCGGAAGCGGTGGCGGAAACTGAGGGGTCGTTTACGGGGGAGTTCCTCAAGCGGATGTTGTGATACACTAAAACTGCCCCGTTTTTCGGGGAGAATGAGCTTTACTTCGGTGGTTAGTCCTTTTGTTGGAAGATGCTGTTCCAGCCTTGTTTCGTCTTGGTGGAAATATTGATGTCTGTCACAAATGCCTGAAGTTCTTCTAGGAAACTCAGCATTTGTGCAGGTGTTAGCAAGGTTGAAATCACAAAGATAAACTCCATTATATCAATAAAATCAAAGGTTTTTCCTTTATATTGACGTGTGTTTCCGTCTAGGGCGAGTTCTGTGGTGTCTTCGGGAATGCGGCAAATGAAGGTGACAGGATTATCTAAGCTGCCAAGTCCTTGTAGTGCATCAATGCAGTCATCAAGCCTTTTCAGGTTGATCTTTTTGACGGTGACTTCATACAAATTCAGGATTTCCCCACTTTGACTCGTCCAAATATCGGCAGGTTTCTTGGATGTGGTATTCGTACCGAAGACGCTTTCATCCCCGCCATGAACAGTGATGGCAGAACCTGCATACAACGAGGCTAATAATTTGGCGATAACAAACTGTGGCACGTTCCCTGCTTCTGGGTATTCAACGCAGAATGTTGCGAGTTTCCCTGCTATTTGCCGCGTGCTTTCCCCGTCCGTGTTGGTTGTAACCACTACTTGCTGGTTTAGCTGTTGCGTGTAGCGGAGCAATCTGAAAAAGAAGTAGTCAATCAGAGTGACTTTTTGTTTGCCTTTGCTCCCCATGACCATCCGCAAAAACTGGACGGCGGCTAAGGCTGCGGCTTCAGGGCGTTTGCCTTTTGCCCAAGCTTCATTCAGTTGGCTGATGTTTTTTGCCACATTGAGTGGGTCTGACTTGCCGCAAGGAATACCTTTTTCAGTCAAAGCATACCAAATGCCTTCTTCAAAAATGGCTCGTGGATTACATCCGTAAAAATCGTTGAGTGGGTCGTATTCTGAGTTAATGTGTATGCCTACTAAAGCGGTCAAAACAACGCCACGAAAGCCCTTGGCATGGATTTCTATTAGGTTTGTGAGCAGGTTACGGACTTCGGGTGTTGCAATGAGCAAATCATGGAAGTCAGATTCCTGTAATGTTTCTGCCCGGAGTAGTTTGGCGTTGACGTAGTATTTGGCATCTTCGTTGCGTTCCGATACGTTCATTAAATGTCCATGCCTAGTAAAGCGGTTATTTTTTCAGAAAAATGTTTGTTTTCACTGATTCGGAAGGCTTCCAGAATACGCACAAATTCCAAGACATCCAACCGTCGTTCAAGCTGTTCGATTTTTGATATATCTGACTGATTCATGCCTACTTTGTTGGCAAGCTCAGATTGAGAAATATTTAAACGCTTACGCTCGCTGGTGAGGGCTTCAATCAGCGAGTGATACCGTAGATCGTGGATGGACTTGTCTTTCTTCATGTACTGAATGATGCTATGATTTGCAAATTATTCGTAAATGGAATATTTCGATATGAAAGCTGTTTCCTTGTTTTCGGGTGCAGGTGGGATGGATGTCGGTTTCAAACGGGCAGGTTTCGAGGTTGTTGCGGCGAATGAAATAGATACTTATGCTTGCCAAACATTCAGAGCGAATCACGCAGATACAATGCTTTATGAAGGGAGTATTACCTCAAACCTAGAGGCATTGGGCAGCTTCAAACATATTGATGTTGTGTTCGGTGGGCCGCCTTGTCAAGGTTTTTCCGTCGCAGGAAAAATGGATGCTGATGATCCTAGAAGCCAATTAATCTTCAGTTTTGCCGATGTGGTTGATCTCATCAAGCCGCGTGCTTTTGTGATGGAAAACGTCAAGGCATTAGGCAGTTTGGAAAAGTTTGCCGAAGTCAGAAGAAAGCTCATGGCACGTTTCTCCAATGCGGGTTACGCGGTGACAGTGACTACCTTGAATGCAAAAGATTTGGGGATTCCTCAATCACGCGAACGTGTATTTTTCATTGGTTTCAAACAGGGTGTCAACCCAATCAATGCCGCTTCTTTCAGAAAATACCATGAGACACCACCGACGCTGCGCGAAGTTTTAGCCCCGTTGGGAAAAGCAGGGACTGCCGCAAACAATAAGATTTGCAAAGCGAAAATCACGTTGGCATTAAAACCTGTGTTAAGGCAGTCGCCTTATGCGGGTATGTTGTTCAACGGGCAGGGACGTCCGCTGAATCCTGATGGTTGGGCAAGTACCTTGCCAGCGAGTATGGGAGGGAACAGGACTCCTATAATTGATGAAGCCCATTTATTCGATGCTGCTAAACCGTGGGTTGAGGATTATCACCGCCATCTGATGAAAGGGGGGAAACCGCACGGAACGAATGATGCCCCGATGTCCCTGAGGCGGTTAACCGTTGATGAAGCGGCTCTGTTGCAAGGCTTTCCAGAGGATTACCGATTTTGTGGCTCGCAAAGTAAGGTTTTTTCACAGATTGGTAATGCAGTGCCTTGTCGTTTGGCTCAAGTGGTGGCAGAGGTTGTTTACCGCGTACTGGAACGTAGTGGTGTTCATCAAGAAGCTGAATATTTAACCGGGCAAAATATGGAGCTTAAATTTGCTTGCTGACTAGTTCCTCAAGCGGATGCTATAAAGGAATCATGAAAAAAGTCAGTCTCTTCGTCGATGTGCAAAACATCTACTACACTACCCGCGCTGCTTACGGGTGCAGTTTCGACTACAACCGTTTTTGGGCGCAAGCCACCGCCGGGCGTGAAGTGGTGCAAGCCTGTGCTTATGCCATCGGGCGTGGCGACGAAAAGCAGATGCAGTTTCAAAACATCCTGCGGGCGATTGGGTTTGAGGTGAAACTCAAACCCTACATCCAGCGCAGCGACGGTTCTGCCAAAGGCGATTGGGATGTCGGTATCACGCTGGATGTGATTGAAGCCGCCGCCAACACCGACATTATCGTGTTGGCATCGGGCGATGGCGATTTCGATATGTTGCTGCTGCGGGCATACCAACGTTACGGGGTGGAAACCGAGGCGTATGGTGTCCCCGGTTTGACTGCCAATTCCCTGATCAATGCCGCGACCCGTTACGTACCGATTGACGACAGCTTGCTGTTGGGCAAACGTTAATCCCCTGACGGTGGTGCAGTATACGTTTCTGGCAGTGCCGACGTGCCTTTGAGCAAGTGGAAAATATCGCTATCGGTCGACAAAATCAGGCTGGTATCCGCTGTCATCACCGCTTGATAAGCTTCCAAGGTGCGGGTAAAGGCGTAAAAGTCAGCCGCAGCCTGACTCTGGTTATAAGCCTTGGCGTAGATTGCGGTCGCTTCCGAATCGCCTTTGCCGCGAATCTCTTCCACTTGGCGATACGCTTCGGATTGAATACGGTTTAGGTCACGGGTCATATTGCCGCGAATCCGTGCCGCTTCGCCATTGCCTTCGGAGCGGAAACGTTCGGCAATCTGGCGGCGTTCGCTGATCATGCGTTCGTAGATTTTGGGTTCGACACTGGCATTGTAATTAATGCGTTTGAAACGAATATCCAGCAATTCCACCCCGAAGACTTTGAGCTTTTCCGCAGCGGCTTTGTAAATTTCTTGCTCTACCAAGACTCGCCCCTTTTGGATCGGCACGAGTGAACCCACCGCATTGTTGGTGTCAGCACCATCCGCCGTATTTTCCAACAAGGTGGGGTCTTTGAGGGGTACACGCCCTTTGGTGGTGCGTACAATTTCAATCAATTCGTGTTTAGCAACCGCGTTACGGGTTTCGCTGCCGAGGATGTCATCCAAACGCGATAAAGCGCTGCGTTCGTCGCGTAAGCGCAGGAAATAGGGGAGTGGTTCCACAATGCGCCAGCGGGCAAATAAATCCACCGAGATGTAGAGCTTGTCTTTGGTTGGCATATCCGATGGGCTGCCATCCCACGGCAATACCCGTTTGTCGATGCGGTTTACCTCTTGAATAAACGGGATTTTCATTTTCAAGCCCGCCTCGGTCACGGGTTCTTTCACCGGCTTGCCGAATTGCGTCAAGATCACTTGCTGCGCTTCACCCACGGTATAGAACGCATTGAACAAGACAAACGCCAGCAAACCGGCAAGCACTAGGAGTAAACGATTCATGGTGCTGCCTCCGCTGGGGTTTTCTGTGAGGTGTTGAGGTTGAGCAGAGGTAAGAGGTTTTTCATGCCTTCATCCACCACGATTTTGTTTTGAATGCTGGGTAAAATGGCTTGCATGGTTTCTAAATACTCAACAGTAATGACTTCTCCCCTAAAAACCAAACACAGTGTTAGGCAACAGC
>CAYNNA010000081.1:0-13963 GCA_964398375.1 uncultured Thiothrix sp. | reverse complement strand
AATTTGACCGCAAACTTGATGATGTTCAGGTTTGTATAAGTTCAAAGTAACGGTTTGTAGAGACGCAATAGTTTGCGTCTCTACGTTTTCCAACGCTAGGTGTTGAATAGCATTACGACACTTTCGGGTCGAGCTTGCCAGCTTTGTACATGCCAAACATGGTTTCCAGTGAAATTGGCTTGATTTTGCTAGCTTGACCAGCACAACCAAACGCTTCAAAACGTGCTTGGCAAATGCCTTTCATTGCGGCAGTGGATTCTTTCAAGAACTTGCGTGGGTCAAAGTTAGACTTGTTGTCATGCAAGTGCTTACGGATTGCACCAGTCGATGCCATACGCAAGTCAGTGTCGATGTTAACTTTACGTACACCGTGCTTGATGCCTTCGACGATTTCGGAAACCGGTACACCGTAGGTTTGACCCATATCGCCGCCGTAGTTGTTGATGATTTCGAGCCAATCTTCTGGCACAGAAGAAGAGCCATGCATAACCAAGTGAACGGTGGGGATGCGAGCGTGAATTTCTTTCACACGGTCGATACGCAGCACGTTGCCGGTAGGCTTTTTGGTGAACTTGTATGCGCCGTGGGAAGTGCCAATCGCAATTGCCAGCGCGTCAACGCCGGTTTTGCTTACGAAGTCAGCCGCTTCTTCCGGGTCAGTCAACAGCATGGAATGATCCAATACGCCTTCTGCGCCGTGACCGTCTTCTTCACCCATCATGCCGGTTTCGAGTGAACCCAAGCAACCCAACTCGCCTTCCACAGAAACGCCACAAGCGTGAGCCAGTTCAACCACTTTGCGGGTAGTTTCAACGTTGTATTCGTAGGTAGACGGGGTTTTAGCATCCGCCATCAAGGAACCGTCCATCATCACCGATGAGAAGCCGGACTGGATAGAACGGAAGCAAACCGCTGGTTCAGCACCGTGGTCTTGGTGCATAACCACTGGGATGTGCGGGTACATTTCGATAGCCGCTTGTACCAAGTGACGCAGGAACGGTTCGCCCGCGTAAGAACGCGCACCGGCAGAACCTTGCAGAATAACCGGAGAGTTGCACGCATCAGCCGCTTGCATGATGGCGTGGATTTGCTCCATGTTGTTAACGTTGAACGCTGGCATCCCGTAGCCGTTTTCAGCCGCGTGATCCAGTAATTGACGCAAAGAAATCAAAGCCATGTTGTTCTCCTCAAAATGTTGTTTAAACTGTTAACGTGTTGCGTGCCTTAGCCGTTTTGGTGCTCACCGACGCGCAGAATCTTGAGCTGATTGGTGCCGCCTTTGGTTCCCATCAAGTCACCTTTGGTAATAATGACCAGATCACCGTTTTCGACGATACCTTCTTTAATCATCAATTCGACCGCTTGACGGTTGGCTATTTTCGGGTCTTTCAACGGCTCATGCAACTTCACCGGATAAACCCCGCGATACATGCTCACCCGACGCGCAGCTTCATCATTGGAAGTCAGCGCGTAAATCGGGATACCGGAACGAATCCGCGACATCCACAACGGCGTTGCACCCGATTCAGTCAACGCCGCAATCGCACGTACCCCCATGTGATTGGCGGTGTACATGGTAGCCATTGCAATGCCTTCATCAATGCGCCCAAAACGGTCTTCCATGCGATGCCCAGAACGGCGGGTTTCATTGGAATTTTCCGCTTCCTCGCAAATTGCTGCCATCGTTTTCACAACCAATGCAGGATGCTTACCGGTTGCTGTTTCACCGGACAACATCACCGCATCAGTACCATCCATGACCGCGTTTGCCACGTCAAACACTTCCGCCCGCGTGGGGATAGGGTTCTCGGTCATGGTTTCCATCATTTGGGTCGCCGTAATGACTACGCGATTCAGGGTACGCGCCCGGCTGATCAAACACTTCTGTGCTTCCGGTAACTTAGCATCACCGATTTCCACCCCTAAATCACCGCGTGCAATCATAATCACGTCAGAAGCGAGAATGATTTCATCACGAATGGTGGGTTCCATCGTCTCAGCACGTTCCATTTTGGCAACGATAGCGGCTTTGCAACCGGCTTCCAATGCCAACCGGCGAGCTTCGTGAATATCATCGGCGGAACGTGGAAACGATACTGCCAAGAAATCCACACCGATGCTGGCAGCAGCGGCAATGTCTTCCTTGTCTTTTTCGGTCAAGGCTTCGGCACTCAAACCGCCACCACGCCGGTTCAAGCCCTTGTTATTGGAAAGAATTCCACCGTTGATAGCGCGGGTATGGATTTCCTGCCCCTTTACCTCAACGATTTCCAATACAATGCGCCCGTCATCCAACCAGAGTTCATCCCCGGCTTTGACATCGTTGACCAATTCTTTGTAACCGAGGCCAACGCGCTCCTGAGTTCCGGCATCGCTGGCAAGCTCAGCATCCAAAATGAAGGCATCACCTACTTTCAGGGTAATTTTGCCGTCTTTGAAACGCGCAATGCGTAATTTTGGCCCTTGCAAGTCGCCGAGAATCCCGACAATGCGCCCCGCTTTTCGTGCTAATTCACGCACCAAAGCCGCACGCGCCGCGTGTTCTTCGTGTGTGCCGTGCGAAAAGTTCATTCGCACCACGTCCACACCCGCCCGAATAATCGCTTCGATTGCTTCTGGCGTATTGGTAGCAGGCCCCATGGTCGCTACAATTTTTGTCCTTCTCAATGGATTACCTATTAACTGTGTGCTGTAAAGTGCTTAAGTTTATGCTTGTTTTGTGTCATTTGTGTGGGATTTGTAGGAGCAATTCATGAATTGCCCCTACGTTAGGCTGATTAGCCTTTAGCGCGTTTTTCCAACATATCAACGGCTGGGAGAACTTTGCCTTCGAGGTATTCCAAGAAAGCACCGCCCGCTGTGGAGATGTAAGAAATCTTGTCGTAAATATCGTACTTCTGGATCGCCGCGATAGTATCGCCGCCGCCTGCCAATGTGAACGCCTTAGTTTCCGCCATTGCCATTGAAATGGCTTTAGTACCTTCGCCGAATTGGTCGAACTCGAAGACACCGACCGGACCATTCCAAACGACCGTGCCAGCGTTCATGATGATGTCGATCAGTTCTTGTGCAGACTTAGGGCCGATGTCGAAAATCATGTCATCGTCAGCCACGTCTTTCGCGTCTTTCAATACCGCTGGTTCATCAGCAGCAAAGTTCTTGCCGCACACTACATCAACCGCGATGGGGATAATGGCGTTACGTGCCGTCATCTTCTCAATCATGGCTTGTGCGGTAGGCACGAGATCGTCTTCACACAACGACTTACCGATATTATGACCCGTGGCTTTCAAGAAGGTATTCGCAATACCGCCGCCCACAACTAACTGTTCGCACTTTTCAGACAATGCTTCTAAAACCGTCAGTTTAGTGGAAACTTTGGAACCACCGACGATAGCAACCATCGGACGCGCTGGGTTTGCCAGTGCTTTATCCAGTGCTTCGAGTTCTTCTGTCAGTAACATGCCAGCGGCGGCGACGGGGGCAAACATGCCTACGCCGTAAGTGGAAGCTTCTGCACGATGCGCTGTACCGAATGCGTCCATAACAAACACATCACACAGAGCTGCGTATTTCTTGGCGGTTTCTTCAACGTTTTTCTTTTCGCCTTTGTTGACGCGGCAGTTTTCCAGCACGACCAGTTCTCCGTCTGCCACATCAAAACCACCGTCAACCCAGTCTTTGATCAAGCGCACCTCTGAACCCAAACGAGCAGCGATATTGTCAGCAACAGGTTTCAGGGAAACCGCTTCAGACCATTCGCCTTCAGTCGGACGACCCAAGTGAGAAGTCACCATGACTTTTGCACCCGCATCCATTGCGTGCTGGATGGTTGCCATTGAAGCGGTAATACGTGCGTCGGAAGTAACTTTGCCGTCTTTGACAGGAACGTTCAGGTCAGCGCGGATCAGAACACGTTTGCCCTTCAGATCCAGATCGGTCATTTTGATGAAAGCCATGTGGTGGAACTCCTTGCAGAAATCAAATCAGTCAAATAAAGCGCGGGATGATTTATGTGACGGATCTGGGAAGGAGGGCGAGGATTCCCCGCCCACCCTTGAACCTTAGTTCGCTGCTACGTGCTCAACAAAGCGCAGCATGTTCGCGGTGTAGCCGTATTCGTTGTCGTACCAAGCCACGACTTTCACGAAGGTGCCATCCAGCGCGATACCCGCTTCAGCATCGAAAATGGAGGAGAAGCCAACGCCACGGAAGTCAGTGGAAACCACTTTCTCGTCGGTGTAGCCCAGCGTTTTGCTCATGTCGCCAGTGGTGGATGCTTCTTTCATCGCTGCACAAATTTCAGCGTAAGTCGCTGCATTGTTCAGCTCAACCGTCAGGTCAACCACGGAAACGTCAGAAGTTGGGACGCGGAACGCCATACCGGTCAGTTTGCCTTTCAACTCTGGCAGTACTACGCCAACCGCTTTTGCAGCACCAGTGGAAGATGGAATGATGTTTTCCAAAATACCACGACCACCGCGCCAGTCTTTCATGGAAGGGCCGTCAACAGTCTTTTGAGTAGCAGTTGCCGCGTGAACGGTAGTCATCAGACCACGCTTGATGCCCCACTTATCGTTCAGAACTTTAGCAACAGGAGCCAAGCAGTTAGTGGTGCAAGATGCAGCAGAAATGATCGCTTGACCGGCGTAAGTGGTGTGGTTTACGCCGTAAACGAACATTGGTGTGCTGTCTTTGGAAGGTGCAGACATAACCACTTTCTTCGCGCCCGCTTCGATGTGCTTTTGGCAGCCAGCGTCGTCAAGGAAGAAGCCTGTGCATTCCAGCACGATGTCTACGCCGATGTCGCTCCATTTCAAGTTAGCAGGATCGCGTTCAGCAGTCAGACGTACAGTTTTGCCGTTAACCACCAGATTGTTGCCTTCAACAGCGATGTCACCGTTGAAACGACCGTGTACGGAGTCGTACTTCAGCATGTACGCCAGATAATCAGGTGCGAGCAGGTCATTGATACCGACCACTTCGATACCGGGGAAATCTTTTGCAATAGCACGGAAAGCCATGCGACCAATGCGACCAAAACCGTTGATACCAACTTTAATTGTCATGAAATGCTCCTCGTTGAAATGTAATCAAAATAAATTCATCAGCAAGGCTTCTCCCTCCTCGGAAAAGCCTGCTGTGTTTTGCTTTACGCGACGCTGTTGATGGCACTCAGAACGTTGTCCACAGTGAAACCGAACTGCTTAAACAATTGACCCGCTGGCGCAGATTCACCAAACGTATTCATGCCGATCACTTTGCCGTTCAGACCAACGTACTTGTACCAGCCATCTGCTACGGCTGCTTCCACTGCAACACGGGCAGTCACTGCTGCTGGCAGAACAGACTCTTTGTAAGCAGCATCTTGCGCATCGAACACATCGCAAGACGGCATAGAGACCACGCGTACTTTTTTGTCAGATTTTGCCGCTGCATCCATTGCCAAGTCGACTTCAGAACCGGTTGCAATCACGATGACATCGGGCGTGCCATCAGTGTCTTTCAGGATGTAACCACCTTTAGCGATATTGGCAATTTGCTCCGCAGTCCGTACCTGATGCTTCAGGTTTTGGCGTGAGAAGATCAGACAGCTTGGGCCTTTATACTCAATAGCATGTTTCCAAGAAACGGCTGTTTCTACCGCATCACAGGCACGCCAAACAGACATACGCGGGATCATGCGCAGCGTTGGAATTTGCTCGACTGGCTGGTGAGTCGGACCATCTTCGCCCAAACCGATAGAGTCGTGGGTATAAACGAAGATGCTTTGGATCTTCATCAACGCCGCCATGCGCAGCGCATTACGCGCGTATTCAGAGAACATCAGGAAAGTCGCACCGTAAGGCAGCAAACCGCCGTGCAACGCCATACCGTTCATGATCGCGCTCATACCGAACTCACGTACCCCGTAAGACAGGTAGTTGCCGCTGAAATCTTGCGCTTTGCCGTGGCCTGCACTGATGTGCTTGCTGGACTTGTTGAAGGTATTGTTGGAAGGTGTCAAGTCAGCCGAGCCACCGAGGAACTCAGGCAGCAACGGTGCAAACGCGTCCAGTGCATTCTTAGAAGCCACGCGGGTTGCAGGTGATTCCGCTTTTGCATCAATTGCTACAATCGCAGCCGCAGATGCTTCCGCCCAGTTAGCAGGCAATTCGCCAGCCATACGACGCTTGAATTCGGCTGCTTCTGCTGGATACGCCGCTGCGTAGGCAGCAAACTTACCGTTCCACGCCTCTTCCGCCGCTGCACCTTTGGCTTTCGCATCCCAACCTGCGTAGACGTTGGCAGGAATCGCAAACGGTTCAGCGTTAGTCCAACCCAACGCTTGACGAGTCAACGCGATTTCCGCATCACCTAACGGTGCGCCGTGGCAATCGTGTGAACCAGCTTTGTTCGGTGAACCAAAACCGATGGTAGTTTTGCAGCAAATCATCGAAGGCTTGCCACCTTCTGCTTTTGCCGCTTCAACCGCTGCTTTAATCGCATCAGCATCGTGACCGTCAACGTTAGCAACAACGTGCCAGCCGTAAGCTTCAAAACGCTTAGGGGTATCATCCGTAAACCAACCGTCGACTTCGCCGTCGATGGAAATGTTATTGTCGTCGTAGAAGCAAATCAGTTTACCCAGACCCATCGTGCCCGCAAAAGAACACGCTTCATGGGAGATACCTTCCATCAAGCAGCCATCGCCTAGGAATACATAGGTGTAATGGTCAACGATGTCATGCCCGTCTTTATTGAATTGTGCCGCGAGGACTTTTTCAGCCAAAGCCATACCAACCGCGTTGGTAATCCCTTGACCCAACGGCCCAGTAGTAGTTTCAACACCCGGTGCATAACCATACTCAGGATGTCCTGGCGTTTTTGAATGCAATTGGCGGAACGCTTTCAGGTCATCCATGCTCAAATCGTAGCCGGTCAGGTGCAAGACAGAGTACGGCAACATGGAACCATGCCCGTTAGACATGACGAAGCGGTCACGGTTAGCCCAGTTTGGATTCTGTGGATTGTGAGACATGTAGTCGTTATAGAGGACCTCGGCAATGTCTGCCATGCCCATCGGTGCGCCCGGATGCCCGGAATTTGCTTTTTGTACGGCATCCATAGCCAATACGCGGATTGCGTTAGCCAGCTCGCGGCGTGTAGTCATTGATGGGTCTCCTGTAGTTTCAAATCGGGAATATTGATGCCTTTTGGATATTTATTATGCAGGCAGTATAACGTCCTGTATTGTGTCGAACTTCTATGGCAGGGGCAACTCTCCCTTGTTGGATAGAGCACCGTCTCTTCGGGATAAGTTTTTATCATTTTCTTGTGTAATGGATGATGCATGGCAGGATTTTTTTCGTTATCATGCCATCCATCGGATACTAACTGGGCTGGTTAGTTGTCTGAAATACCCACGGTATCTGAGGAGCGTTGCGACGGGAACAACCCGCCAGGCTCAGGTAGTGGCTGCACATACAACGGCGCTCAGTCATTTAATTTTTAGTTTAGGAGAACATTAATGACTGAGAGAAGCTACCTCTTCACGTCTGAATCCGTTTCTGAAGGCCACCCAGACAAAATGGCGGATCAAGTTTCCGATGCCATTTTGGATGCGATCATTGCCAAAGACCCGTATGCACGGGTTGCGTGCGAAACCCTGACCAAGACCGGCATGGTCGTACTGGCAGGCGAAATCACCACCACTGCGGAAATCGACTACGAAGGTATCGTGCGTGGCGTGGTCAATGACATCGGTTACAACAATTCCGAAATCGGTTTCGACGGTCACACGTGCGCGGTGATCAATGCACTCGGCAAGCAATCCCCAGACATCGCGATGGGCGTTGACCGTGCCAAGCCAGAAGACCAAGGCGCGGGCGACCAAGGCTTGATGTTCGGTTACGCCAGCAATGAAACTGACGTACTAATGCCTGCCGCCCTGACTTACGCGCACCGTTTGGTGAAGCAACAAGCCGATATGCGCAAAAACGGCACGTTGCCTTGGCTGCGCCCCGATGCGAAATCCCAAGTCACCGTGCGTTACGAAGGCGGTAAAATCGTTGCTATCGACGCAGTAGTTTTGTCCACCCAACACAGCCCGGACATCAGCCTTGATGACCTGCGCATGGGTGTCATGGAACACGTTATTTTCCCTGTCCTGCCAACTGAATGGCTGCACAAGGACACCAAATTCCACATCAACCCAACCGGCAACTTTGTAATCGGCGGCCCTGTGGGTGACTGCGGCTTGACGGGTCGTAAAATCATCGTTGACACTTACGGTGGTATGGCACGTCACGGCGGCGGCGCATTCTCCGGCAAAGACCCATCCAAAGTTGACCGTTCTGCGGCGTATGCGGGTCGTTACGTGGCGAAAAACATCGTCGCGGCGGGCTTGGCAGACCGTTGCGAAATTCAAGTCTCCTACGCTATCGGTGTAGCACAACCGACTTCCATCACGGTTGAAACCTTCGGCACTAACAAGGTCGATGAAACCCTGATCGAAAATCTGGTACGCGAACACTTCGACCTGCGTCCTTACGGCATCACCAAAATGTTGGATCTGCTGCGCCCGATTTATCGCGGTACGGCGGCTTATGGTCACTTCGGTCGTGATGACCTTGACCTGCCTTGGGAACGCACTGACCGCGCTGACGCATTACGCGCTGCGGCTGGCCTGTAAAAATATTAGGAGATTACAATATGACTACTTTTAACGACTATATCGTCGCCGATATGGGCTTGGCTGCTTGGGGCCGTAAAGAACTCAACGTCGCTGAACACGAAATGCCGGGTTTGATGGCGATTCGCCGCGAATTTGCGGAATCCAAGCCATTGGCGGGTGCGCGTATCGCTGGCTCATTGCACATGACCATCCAGACGGGTGTATTGATCGAAACCCTGACCGCGCTGGGCGCAGACGTGCGCTGGGCTTCTTGCAATATTTTCTCCACGCAAGACCACGCTGCTGCCGCCATTGCGCAAGCTGGCGTTCCGGTATTCGCGTACAAAGGCGAATCATTGGAAGAATACTGGGATTACACCCACAAAATCTTCGAGTGGCCGAATGGCGAACAAGCCAACATGATCCTCGATGACGGTGGCGATGCTACGCTGCTGCTGCATTTGGGCGCACGCGCTGAACAAGACCCTAGCTTGGTTGCCAAACCGGAATCTGAGGAAGAAACTTACCTGTACGCCGCCATCCGCAAGCGTCTGGAAACCTCACCGAACTGGTACAGCACTCGTTTGGCAGAAATCCGTGGTGTTACTGAAGAAACCACCACGGGCGTACATCGCTTGTACCAAATGCACGCGCGTGGCGAGCTGAAATTCCCCGGCATTAACGTCAACGATTCCGTCACCAAATCCAAATTCGACAACCTGTACGGCTGCCGCGAATCACTGGTTGACAGCATCAAGCGTGCAACCGACGTGATGATTGCGGGCAAAGTCGCACTGGTCTGCGGTTACGGCGATGTAGGCAAAGGCTCTGCGCAAGCTTTACGCGCACTGTCTGCTCAAGTCTGGGTAACAGAAATCGACCCGATTTGCGCACTGCAAGCGGCAATGGAAGGCTACCGTGTGGTGACAATGGAATACGCGGCTGACAAAGCCGATATTTTCGTCACCGCAACCGGCAACTTCCACGTCATCACCCATGACCACATGGCTGCGATGAAAAACGAAGCCATCGTTTGCAATATCGGTCACTTCGATAACGAAATCGACGTAGCTTCACTGGAACAGTACGAGTGGGACGAAATCAAGCCACAAGTTGACCATGTGATTTTCCCTGACGGCAAGCGTATTACCTTGTTGGCAAAAGGGCGTTTGGTGAACTTGGGCTGTGCTACTGGGCATCCGTCTTACGTCATGTCCTCTTCCTTTGCGAATCAAACCATTGCGCAAATTGAGTTGTGGACTGAGCGTGATTCCGGCAAATACCCCGTCGGTGTTTACACCCTGCCGAAGCATTTGGATGAAAAAGTGGCACGGTTACAGTTGAAAACCCTCAACGCGCAACTCAGCACCTTGACCGAAAAGCAAGCAGAGTACATTAACGTCGCGGTAGACGGGCCTTACAAGGCTGACCATTACCGTTATTAACATTAAAATAAGCTAGGAAAATCAGGGGAAATTAGCCTCTCCTGATTTTACACGGGGCATACAATTAAAATGCAAACTGAACGAGTTACATGGATAAATCCACCTATTGTTACAAATGAAGCCTGCTTCATCTGTGGAAATACTCATAATAATAAAATTATTTTAAAAGCTAAACATTGGCACACTGACTTAGGTATATTAGACGTTGCAAGCTGTGCTGAATGCCATAGCGCATGGTTTATTGATGCTCGTACTCGCAATACACCTTATCCGTCTACAGATATAGTATTACAAGACCCTAATTTTATTTATTTAATTTATCACTATCTGGAGGTAGTAGGTGGTCTAGATTGGAAAATTGGTTTGCTAGAACGATTACCTTTTACAGAATTCAACTCCGTAATGGAAATTGGTTGTAATGCAGGAGTCGCACTAGATTATTGTAGAACAATGTGGGATACGGAAAATATTGTTGGTCTAGAGCCATCAGCTTATGGAGTTATTGGGTCTCACTTATTAAGTTTACCTATTATTCACGATTACATGAGTAATGCAGTTGAAATTCTCGATAAAACCTTTGATTTTATTTTTGCTACTGAAGTTCTTGAACATGTATCAGAACCACTTTCATTCCTAGCTGATATTAAGAAACATCTTTCTGAAAATGGTATTTGCTTATTAACCACACCACGATCTACTTCTTTAAACAAAGCGACTCCACCAGGAGAATTATATGCTGCTTTATCACCTGGGGCACATTATTTTTTACTCTCCCCAAATAAACTAGAAGATTTAGCACGACAGGTTGGTTTTTCCTTCTGTCACATTGAACCATTTGGAATGACCAATGTAGCAATTTTATCAAACAAACCAATTTCTCTTACAGGAGTCAATGTTAAGGAAAGACTACTATCTTATTACCAAAAAAAGACTAACGCAAAAACCATAGATGATAGAACCCGACTGGGTCATCTAATTAACTGTTACACCGCCGAAAAAGAACATAGAGACATTCTAAGTGAAGAAATACATAACTTACTATTGAGCTTGTTTTTTATTGATATTGACAATCCGATTTCCCTTATGCAAGAAGTATCAAAAACTGAACACCTAATTGATTTCGGGAAAACAATACCATTCTCTCTACCATTTTATTTATATGCCTATGCTAATAACTTAAAAATTCTAGAAAAATCTTCTAAGCATTACATGGCGTTAGCACGTGCCATTACTACCCACGGCATGAAAATTGATTTTCAAAATTTATTTGTATATCATGATCTCTACAAAAAACTTTCTAATACTGCAATACTGGGTGATAGATATAGCGTTGAACTACATAAACTATCTACTATAAATTCAAAAATAATTCCTGAGCTTGCAATAAATAACAACTCACACATATATAAGTTGAAAATTTTCTTTAGTAAACTATCCAATTGGGGAAAAAACAATGCTTAAACAATTATCTGTATTTGCTATGCTGGCGTTAGTTTCGTTAGTAACAAATGCAGCAACTTTGTCTTGGAATTCTACATTTGAGACTATAAATAGAACAGGAGGCTACTACAGCTACGCTCCTAGCGTAATATATGATTATCCTTATGAGTATCATTTTTATTGTGGCAATAACGCAGCCAATCAAATAGTAGACAATATCGTTTTCAGAAAATATTTCTGGAATGGATCACAATGGCAAGTCATCAAAGAATCATCTATATTAACTCCGACCACTGGAAAGTGGGATCAGAAACACGTTTGCGACCCATCGGTAGTTAAAGGAAAATTCACTCTTGATAATATCTCGTATACTTATGCCATGTTTTATACTGGCTCTATTGACCCTAAGAATAATGGAACGGAAAATGAAATTGGAGTAGCTTTTTCCAATGACTTAAATACTTGGAAAAAATTCCCATTTCAAATAATAAAAAAGAACTGCACATCATGTTGGGGTGTCGGGCAACCTAGTGTTACATCCATTGATGGCATGGGAAATGTATTGTTATTCTTCACACGAGGCACGTCAACCAACACATCAATGAGTGCAATACAATTAAATTTGTCTATCCTGTCATCATCTTCATCTAACGTAAAAGTTATAAAACCCGAATGGAAATTACCTACTCAAGGGTTAAACTTAGGATTAAATGGCAATATTGCATCATTACTAGGAGCTGACCTTATGTATGATGCCTCGAAAGATAGATTTTATATGGTTTGGGGGTCGAAATTTGATTCAAATACTCCAGCGTGGGTATCAAATACACTAACAATTTCTTACATATCAGGAGCTGAGTTATGGTCTGGTTCTGGCACATGGAAATTCATGAATACAATCTCTTCAGCTTTATCTCAAACACCTAAAAACTTTGACGCAGGATTTACTCGCAATGTTTTTGGAGGAGTTACCTCCACATCGTCAATGAGAGTTAATTCATCAGCAAGTAGTGCAGGCTCATGGCCTAGTATTTTATGGACATACAGGATGCGTGGCAATATGGGAACGGTTACGGAGTAATTTATGACTGACGACCATCAACACGATCACGTAAACCACGATGATCTAATCTTTAGCTTCGAGTTTTTCCCGCCCAAGACCGACAAGGGTGCAGAAAACCTACGTGCAGTACGCAACGAATTGGCGGCATTAAACCCGCGCTTTTTCTCCGTCACCTACGGCGCAGGCGGCTCGACGCAAGCCAACACCCTGAATACTGTGTTGGAAATCCAGCGCGATTCCGGCATTGAAGCCGCGCCGCATTTGTCGTGCGTGGGTTCGAGTGCCGACCAAATCCGCGAGATTCTGGACACGTACCGCAACAACGGCATCAAGCACCTTGTTGCCTTGCGCGGTGATTTGCCGTCTGGTTCACGCGATTTGGGGCAATTCCGCTATGCCAACGAGCTGGTGGAATTCATCCGCAAGGAAACCGGCGACCATTTCAATATTGAAGTGGCAGCCTATCCCGAAATGCACCCGCAAGCCCCGAACCTCAAAGTCGACATCGACAACTTTGTGCGCAAGGTGAATGCAGGCGCGAACAGTGCGATTACGCAATACTTCTTCAACGCTGATGCGTATTGGCATTTCGTGGATGAATGCGTGAAAAAAGGCGTGGAAATCCCCATCGTTCCCGGCATTATGCCGATCACCAATTATTCACAACTGGCACGTTTTTCGGATATGTGCGGCGCAGAAATTCCGCGCTGGTTACGCAAGCAACTGGAAACGTATGCGGATGATGTGGAATCCATCACGAAGTTCGGTGAGGAATTCATCAGTTTGTTGTGTGAAAACCTGCTGGAAACGGGGGCGCCGGGGCTGCATTTCTACACCATGAATCGGGTTCAACCGACCATGAGCATCTGGAAAAACATCGGGCTTTCTGATTGATAAAAAAGCCAAACACGCCACCATCTAGTTCTGCAAACTGGGAACGCGCTTTGTAATAACGCAGGATGGTTCAGTGCAGAGCAATCCGTGTCGGTGCTGAATAGCCGTGCGGTAGCGGTCTTGCCGTTTGCTTCGCGCACCAGATAGATGATGCGCAGTGTCCGTTTGAACGTCGGGCTGTTGACGGTGGCGGTTGTAACCACGCTGCCCGTCCACGTCTCCCACCTGTTCAAAACGTGACAGGTCGTCAAAACGGACTTTGCCGCTGTACTGGCGGTGACGACCTTTAGTTTTTTGTGCGCCCGTGTACAGCCAACGCAAGTCGGCATCCTGACATGACCGCAATACATGCGCCCGCTGACGCATACGGTGCAGACGTGGTATTGGTCGAGTCCGGCGGTGGCTGCGTAAAGGTAAGCGGTCATTCTAGCACGTCGAAGACATCGCCAAATAAATCCGAGCGCA
>CAYNNA010000080.1:0-14025 GCA_964398375.1 uncultured Thiothrix sp. | reverse complement strand
GAAATCAATCAGTTTACTCTAAATTCTGACATTATTCAGAATCAGCACCCTGATGCAGGAACGTTTGGAACGTTCCCGCAATGCGTTAGGCAATCTGGCTCATGCGCTGAAAACGCCGCTCAATTTACTCACCCAGCATCTTGATGCTGATATATCGGCGACCAGTCATCAGCAGGCGCAATTACAAGCCGAACGCATCCGCCAATTGACTGAGCGTGAACTTAAACGTGCACGTATGGCTGGCTTGGGTAATACCACGCAACGCTTTGACCCGCGTGTGGAATTGCCCGTGCTGGTGGATGTGTTGGCACAGGTGCATCACAAATCTGCTCGTTGCATTACGTTAGATATTGCCCCGACGATCACCCGTTTCGGCGACCGTGAGGATATGCTGGAATTGTTGGGCAATTTGCTGGACAACGCTTGCAAGTGGGCACAGCAGCAGGTGTGCTGCGAGATCAACAGTGTTGCGGGCAAGGTGCAGATCAGCGTGGAAGACGATGGCAAGGGTCGCACTGAGGGTGAATTACAGCAAATGGCAGCACGTGGAGTACGACTGGATGAGAGCGTGGAAGGTCACGGTTTAGGTCTGTCGATTTGCAAAGACATCACCAAGTTATACGGTGGCTCACTGGTATTTGAGCGCTCCACACGACTGGGTGGGGTACGAGTAACGGTCACACTTTAATCGAGCATTTTCCAAAATTCACGTTGGCAAGCGCGGCAATGGCACAAACCTTTATGTGGTTTTATGAGTTTCTGTAGCTTAGTGCGAGGGATTTGTTCCCACACCAAACTGCCGCAGTTGGGGCAAGCGCTTTTTTCCTGTGTTTTTTCAGCATTATTAGAAGAAGTGACCATAGTAGACATCGGTTGTTGCATTATTCGTTGATTGTATATTAGTCAAGCTTTGCGTTGATTAGTTAATATTATTAATGAATATTGACAATGACAAATGGTATTTGAAGTCACCGCAGTTATTACGGTAATTCTGCGCTAATTAAGCTCAATGAAAATGACAGTTAGGAATATTGTTGCGTGCGTGTTCCTAAATCGCTTGTTGCAATTCTTGCAAGGTGGCGGGATAAATGGCTTCCAACTCAGTGACCAAGGCATCAATGCCGCTGGCATCACCACTTTCGCCTTTGTGTTGCAAGGTTTTGCAAATATCGCCCATTTGCACCGCGCCGAGGCTGACGCACGAGCCTTTGAGTCGGTGTGCGGCTTTGCCGAGTTCGACAAGGTTGCCAGCGTCTGCGTGTTGGCGAATGTCTGCCAGCATCGCCGGGGTGGTGTTGCCAAACATCTGGATGAGGCGCGGTAAAATCACCGCCGGTAAGTGTTGCAGAGCTTCAGGGGCTAACAGTTTCATAATCAGATGGCACTCGCTGCTTCGGTTTGTAATAAGGCTTCACGGGAACGTTGTAAGGCGGCTTCAATCGCTTCGGGCATGACTGGCTTGCTGATGTAATCGTTCATACCCGCATTCAGGCAGTCTTGCTTATCACCTTCCATTGCATTGGCTGTCATGGCAATAATGATCGGCTGACGGTCAGCAGGGAATTCTGCACGAATACGGCGGGTCGCTTCCAAGCCATCCATTTCTGGCATTTGCATATCCATGAAAATGACGTCGTAAGGTTTTTTACGCAAGGCATCCAAGGCTTGTTGCCCGTTTTCCGCAATCTCAGCTTTGTAAGCCATTTCATCGAGGATGGATGTGGCAACGATTTGATTAATCGGGTTGTCTTCTGCGAGCAGGATGGAAAGTGGTAAACGTTCACCCAATTTCAGTTTGAACGGCTCTGGGCGCGTCGTGACCAAGTTGAGTTCGCCCAGCACAGTCATCAGGCTGTCGAATAGACGGCTACGGGTGAGCGGTTTGGTCAGATACAGATTGAATAATTCCCGCACAATGTCTTTAGGGTGATGGTCGTTAGGTGGGGCAATTAGGATCAGCGGGAGTTCCTGTTTGCTATAACGCCTGCGCACGCATTTGGCAAAATCCAGTGCGCTAGTATTAGGCAAGTTGCTATCTACCAGCGCAATGTCGTAGGTGTGACCATTGTTAATCAATACGCTCGCTTCATCGGAAGTGCCGCAAGCTTCAGTAAAGGCTCCCCAGCCGGAGCAGAAATCCTGCAATGCCTGATAATTGGCGGAGTTGTTTTCTACAATCAGAATGCGCTTGCCGATGATTTCCGGGATATTGGGGTGTAAAAATGGCTTGAGCTTGCCAGCGACCTTGCGGGTTTTTAAGGTGAAATGGAAACGACTGCCGACCCCGACGGTGCTTTCTGCCCAGATTTTGCCCGCCATCATTTCGACTAGGCGGCGCGAAATGGCTAAGCCTAACCCTGTACCTTCACCGCGTCGGGTTTGGGTATTGTCCGCCTGACTGAATTGTTCAAAGATGTTTTCCAGACGGTCGGCGGGAATGCCTGCCCCGGTATCCTGGATTTGGAATTCAAGTTCGTATGCGTCCCCCTGAGAATTGCGCGGTATCACGAATACTGCAATTTCCCCCTGCTCGGTAAATTTGATCGCATTGCCAATCAGGTTGGTGAGGATTTGCCGCAGTCGTATCATGTCACCCTCAATAAACAATGGGATGGCAGGGTCAACGGCATAAGCCAGCTCTAGGTTTTTTTCCATCGCTTTGGCGGTCAGCAAATTGAAGACATCTTCGATGCACGCCCGCAATTCCAATGGTTCACGCTTGAGGTCGAGTTTGCCCGCTTCGATTTTGGAGAAATCCAACACATCGTTGATGACGGTAAGCAGGTGTTCGCCGCTGAGGTGGATGCTTTCGACGAATTCGCTTTGCTTTTTATTCATCGGCGTATTCATCAGCAAGCGGGTCATGCCGATCACGCCATTCATGGGGGTGCGGATTTCGTGGCTCATGGTGGCGAGGAAACGCGCCTTGGTTTTGACGGCTTCTTCCGCTACGGCTTGGGCGTGCTGGGCAATGTTGAGTACTTGTTCAATGTTGTTTAAATTTTTGAGGAAATATAGCCGACTAATGCCTAGTGCCAAAGCGCAGGTGGCTGCCAACCAAGGAATAACGGTTTCCAGTAATGAGTGTGCTTGTGCTTCATGATGTGACAGTAATAGCCAGCCAAGTATTAGCAGCGAACCCAGCATAATAGCAAAGAGAGTTATCTCTAATTTACATAAAAACTTTAGCTTGGCGAACGAAGAGTGTTTCATGATGGCGATACTAACCACTGGTTATAATTTTAATTATTTATTAATAAAGATTATTTGATGTTGGCTGGCTAGACAAGCGTTTTTTATGCTGTTGGACGCAAAAGCCCCGTAAGTCATTGACTGTACGGGGCTTTTAAATAATGGCGGAAAGGAAGGGATTCGAACCCTTGATACGTTGCCGTATACACACTTTCCAGGCGTGCTCCTTCGACCACTCGGACACCTTTCCGCGAGATTCTACACATGGGTAAAATCAAGGGCGCAATCGTAACGCAGCAGCGGGGGCTTGTAAACCGTGGAACCGGATTTTCATAGGGCAAGGCGAAATATGCAGTTGGTCGGGTAGGGTTCGACAGCGCTGCGCGGATGCGCTAAGGTGAGGCTTGGGGTTTACAACAATAAATAAAAGCTAAATAACAGCCATGTCATTGATTCCAAAATTTCAAACATTCATACGCTGGTGGGGTGAAGGTTTATACAACGGTCTCCCTAACGCGGCTCGCAAATTATTCCGCACGGCATTACCGCGCTTGGTATTGCATACGCATGATGGGCGCAGTGTTGATGTGCAGTGGTTGCAAGACGGCAAGTCACAAATGCGCGGTCAATTCGTCTTGCCGGATGGTAATACCCAATACAGTGATTTGCTGCCGAATGCCGCCCAAGGCAAGCCTTACGAGGTGGAGTTGTGTTTGGGGAAAAGCCAAGTATTGGCATTGCAACATCACTTTCCTGAAGCGGTTAAAGAAAATCTGCACCAAGTGTTGGGTTATCAATTGGATCGTCTGACCCCTTTTACCGCAGACAGTGCTTTATTTGATGCGCGAGTAGCGCAGCATGATAAAGGGCGTAAAGAAATCCTCGCTGACATTTTTGTTGTCCCTAAACATGTGGTGGAACGTTTTAACCGCTGGTTAGGCGATATTGGGGTGGATGCTATCAGGGTGGTGTCGGTAGCAGGGGCGGATAAAGGGATTAATCTGGCGGCTCGCCAAGATTCCCAGCAAACACAAGGTTGGTCAAGGATTCCGCTGTATGCTTTTCTGGGGGCGCTGATCCTCTCTTTGGTTGTGCCGTTAGGCTATAAGCACCGTCGTGTGGATCAGATTGAAACCGCGCTGGCAGAAGTGCGCAGCAATTCAGCGGAGCAGTTGGCTATTCGTGAAAAGTTGGTCGCTGCCGAAGATGCGCTGACTTTCATTGAGTCAAAACGCAAAACGTCACCGATGGCGCTGGATGTGGTGGAAACCCTGTCTACCTTGATTCCCGAACATACTTGGTTGGAACGTTTGGAAATGCAAGGCGGTAAGCTGGAAATCCGGGGCGAATCGGGGATGGCGCTCAGTTTAATTGATACGCTGGAAGACGCGGCTGAGTTTGCTGAGGTGCGTTTTAAGTCGCCTGTGACCCGTAATAAAGACAATGGGCGTGACCGTTTCCATATCGAAGCGACCTTGGAGGTTCCTCATGCTGAATAAGGCAGTTTGGCAGCAGCATCAGGTGTTGCTGGCGTGGAGTTTGTTGGTATTGCTGTTGGTCATCGGGCTATTTCTGGTGGTGATTCCCAGCGTGCAAAAGTCGTGGGAGTTGAGCGAACGCATTGAAACCGGCTATCAGCAGCTTAACCGTTTTCGGCAAATGGCAGCCGCTACGCCGGAATTCATGGCGGAATATGAACGGGTGCAACAAAACGGCTTGGATAAACTGTTTTACCCTGCTGGTATGACTTCGGCACAAGTTGCCAAAGAGTTGCAGAAGAATCTGACCACGGTGATTACCCGCGACAGTGGTGTATTACTGAGTTCTGAGGTATTGGATGTGCAGCAAACCGAGGCGGAACAGGCGAATACTGGGTATCAGCGCGTCATGGTGAAAGCAGTGTTTCAGAGTGACCCGGCGTTATTGCGTGAGGTGTTGCATCAGGCTTATCAGGCACGTCCGCTCATGTTTGTGGAAAGCCTTGATGTCAAACCGTTGGGTTCCGAATCAGAGAAAAATCAGGTGGTTAAGGCTGAAGTTCAAATTTCAACCTATTGGCGTGGCGGGGAGGTGCAAAATGAAGCGCTTGATTAAGCCACCGGTACAGTCATTGTTATGGTTGGGCGGGGCAGTATTGCTGGGTGCGACAGGCTGGAGTTTGGTGAACCTGAAGTTGTTGGATGAAGAGCAGGCGCAGCAAGCGAGCACGGTCAGTGTGAAAATTCCTGATGCGAGTGCCTTGGATGCACCTGATTTAAACCGTTATGCGCAGATGGTGAGTGCTCCCTTGTTTTGGGAGAGCCGCAAAGCGGTAGAGCCGGAAAAGCTAGCAGAAGCCCCGCTAGCCCTGGCAGCCCCCGTGGATACCACCTTGCCAGAGGGGCGCTTGATTGGGATTGTGGATATGGGTAGTAGCCTGTTTGCCATTATGGAGAATGCCGCAGGTGGTAGTGTGCATCTGCGTAATGGGGATACGTGGGGCGCTTGGCAGGTGAAAGGCATTGATCCTGACCGCGTGTTCCTAGCGATTGGCGATCAGCAGCAGGAAATTCCGCTGGTGGCTGATTTTTCTTCGCCAAAGGAGAACCCGCAAGTGGCTCAGGCGCGAGTGGTGCAGCAGCAAGTGGCAGCACAACCGCAAGTGGTTACGCAACAGCCACCATCGATGCCAGCGGCTGTACCGGGTGCTCATGCGGCGAATGTTCCGGCAGGTGCGGGTTTGCCATTCCCGGCTGATGTGGAAAAGCAGCCGCCAGCCTTATCCGTAAACGATGCCTTGGAGGCACGTCAACGTTTGATGGCTTCACGTTGGGGCGGGTTAACCGGGGAGAACCCAGCGTTAGCACCGCCACCTAGAAAATAAGCATGAATTATCCGATAAACAGTACTTTTTATTAAATTTATAAACCATTAGTATAATTAAAACCAAGCCCGACAGCGTTAGCCAGATCGGGTCTTAAGAATAAAAATAAAAAATGGGGTTAGCTTTGTGAAATACAGGGGCAGCATTGTAGGGCTGGTCAGTGTGGCGGTACTCATGTCCGCTTGCACATCCATAAAAGGCAGTCCGGGTTATCGCAACAATATCAAAAGTGAAGGTTTCCAGCGCAGTAACGCGGTTAAAGAGCTGGAACCCGCCGCCGTCGGTTTGTCACGCCCGGTGTTGCGCCCAGCCGATACGGGTGGTCTGAAGACGGTTGGTTATCAAGAAAGCAATCAGGCAACACCTGCGTGGGAGTCGATGCCGACGGACAGCGGTTTGTCGCGCTCTAGGAAAAAAGACGATGTGGAGCTGATTCTCGGTAGCCAGGATTATTACCGTACTGATGTGAAACGCCCTGTCTCTGCTGCAAGTAAACGTGGGGATGATGCGGGTATTGCCCTCAATTTCGAGCGTGCCAGCATCCGTGAAGTGGTGAAAGTGGTCTTGGGGGATATTCTCAAGGAAAGCTATACCGTGGAGCCGGGGGTGGAAGGTGAGGTGACGATTAATTCTACCGATCCGCTGGATCGCAGTGCGTTAATCCCTACCTTGGAATCCTTGCTGCAAAGCCAAGGGGCAGTGCTCTACAAAGACGATACCGGCAATTACCGGGTTGCGGCGCGAGCCAATCTCAAAGGGCGTGGTTTTATGCCATCCACGGGACAGATTAAGCCGGGTTACAGTATGCAGGTGGTAACGTTGCGTTATATCCCAGTGGCGGAAATGCAAAAAATACTGGAACCACTGGCAAGCCCGGATGCCTTTGTACGGGTTGACCCGAACCGCAATATGCTGGTGTTGGCTGGGACAAGTTCCGAACTGGCTAACTTGATGGCGACCATTAAGACTTTTGACGTGGATGTGTTGAAAGGCATGTCAGTCGGTTTGTACCGCGTCAAAAACGTTGAGGCTGGCATTGTGGCGAAAAACCTTGATGCATTGTTCGGTGAAAGCGGTAATAGCCCGATGGCTGGCATGATCAAAATTATGCCCATTGAGCACATGAACAGCATTATGATTATTTCCGCTAACGCTGATTACCTGAAGGATATGAAAGACTGGGTAGACCGTTTTGATCAGGTCAGCCAAACGGGAGGGCAGCAATTGTTCGTTTACCAAGTGCAAAATGGCAATGCCGAGCATTTGGCGGATATGTTGAATCAGATTTTTGGTGGCAAGAAGAGCAGTAGTGGTACTAAAGGTGCATTGTCGGGGAGCAATGCTTCCAGCCTTGCGCCGGGCTTAGCACCAGCCACCGTGGGGGCAGATGGTCAAGCGGTTGCCGCCGCCGAGCCGGTGAAGACCATGTTGGGCGATTCCAGCGGTGACGGGGTAAGCATTAACCCAGATGCAGAGGTACGCATCGTGGCAGACAAGACCAACAACTCGTTGATGATCATGTCGACCGAAGATGCCTACAAACAAATTCTGGAATCCCTCAAGCGTTTGGATGTTATGCCAATGCAGGTGCAGGTGGAAGCGTCGATCATGGAAGTGACCCTGACCGATGGCTTGGAGTACGGCTTGCAATGGTATTTCAAAAACGACGGTAATGCCTTTGGTTCTAACGGCATTGGCAAGCTGGCTTCTAATAACACGGGTTATCTGACACCGGGCGGCTTCTCGTTCTCCGCAACCTTGGGCGCGGAACGGGTGATGGGAGCGTTGAATGCGTTGGCGCGGGAGTCGAAAGTGCGAGTTTTGTCGTCGCCGTCGATTCTGGTGCTGGATAATCAGACTGCCTCCATCAAGGTCGGGGATCAGCAGCCCGTGTTTACTGGTAGCCTTTCCACGCCGAATGGCAGTGGTACGAGCCTGACCACCGCGACCACGGTGCAATACAAAGACACTGGGGTTTCCTTGCAGGTGACACCGCAAGTGAATAGCAACGGTTTGGTGAAAATGGATATTCAGCAAGACATTACGGATGTGGGCGAAATAGATTCTGCTACCGGCAACCGCAGTTTCTTGCAGCGTAATATCAAAAGTACGGTTGCGGTTAAAAGTGGTGAAACCATTGTGTTAGGCGGTTTGATTCGCGATAACAATACTCAGGGGCGCAATGGGGTTCCGGGTTTGAGTAATGTGCCGGTCGTGGGGAGTTTATTCAGCGCGAACAGCAGCGGTGGTAAACGTACCGAGTTGCTGGTGCTGATTACCCCCACGGCGATCAAAAGTCAGCGTGATTTGGTTAAAACCGGCGAGGAAATGCGCGAACGTATGCAACGTTTGATGGATGGCGATAAATTCCTGCCACAATTGAAGGGGCAATATGTCGATTAGAAATACAGTCACAGTGCTGCTGGCAAGTTCATTGTTGGCAGCGTGCAGCCCGGCGGAGTCGGTGCTGACTGGGTATGCGCAACAGCGTTGGGATGCGCTGATCAAGGGCAATTTTGAGCAGGCATACGAGTACTACACCGAGGCGTTTCAAGCCACCACACCGATTGATGTGTTCAAGCGTAAAACGCAGGGCGCTGGGTTGTGGAGTAAGGCGCAGGTGCAAAAAGTCCAGTGTGAAACATCCGGTAAGCGCTGCCGGGTGGATGTGGAGGTCACGGTGTCGCTAAAAATGCGCGGTCTCAACCAGCCGGTAGAGAGTAGCGATGTTGTGCAGGAAACATGGGTCAAGGATGGCTGGTTTTCAGACTGGCGGTACGTAAAAGAGTAATAGCGGTAATCAACATTACTTATGAATTGCGTATAATGGTCTGGTCACGCCCGGAAACGCATAGGGTCTGGGAACAAGCAGATTTAAATAATAAATCTTTCAATACTCCGTCAACAATATAAAAGATAGAACCAGGAGGCACGCAAGTGTTCAAGAAAAACAAAATCGCCGCCAGTGTCGCAATCGGCATGTTAGGTGTGGTGGGGGTCATCACAAGTGCCCAAGCGGTACATGTAAACCCGGATGGCACCGGTCAGGTGTTGTTGTTCCCGTATTTCAACGGTAAAGGTGGCTATGTTACTAACATTAACTTAGTCAACTCTACCGACCAGACCAAGGCAGTTAAAATTCGTTTCCGCGAAGGTCGGAACAGTAATGACATCCTTGACTTCAATATTTACATGTCCCCTGAAGACGTGTGGACAGGTACAGTGAAAAACGGTGTCAATGCGGAAGGTAAGGCAGTAGGCGTATTGTCTACGACTGACCGTACTTGTACTTTGCCTGCACTGGCTTCTTGTGATGATGGCAAGTGCGAAGCAACCGTGCCATTCAGTGGTTTTGGCATCTATGAAGGTGTAACCCAAGAAGATACCAAAGAAGGCTATGTTGAAGTCATCGAAATGGGTGTGGTGAGTGATGCTACTGTCCAGAAGGGTGTGCTGCACACGAATGGTAAACCCAATAACTGTACAACAGTTGAAGATGCATGGAATAAAGGCACGTTTACCCAAGGTGACGGCGCTGCGGCTAAAGGGTTGAGCGCACCGACCGGCGGTTTATTCGGTTCTTCTGCGGTCATCAATATTGCAAAAGGCTCAGCGTTTGCGCTTGACCCTATTGCCATTGATAACTATAGCACCCAAGCACAGCATTATCTGTCCCACGACCCTGATAACTTCTTATTACCCTCTTTGGCATCCGGTGACGTTACGAACAGTAGTATGATGGTGCGTAATGTCAGTGGTGAGGGCGAAATGGTTGTCACTGACTGGAATTTACAAAAAGATGCGTGCTTGGAAGATAAAAACGAGTTGACGCCACGCTGCGGTACTAACCCGTACCCCATTGCGCACGTATTGCTTGCCCCGCATATCATGAACGAATACTTCGTTGACCCGACGGATGGTTATGACGGTCATACCGACTGGGTTGTTACCTTCCCAATGAAGAAACATGGTATCCACGGCAATGTCGCCGCTAACTTCGAGAATGGCATTTTCGACCGCGAAGAGACGCGTGCAGGTTGGTCAAAACCTAACAGTGGTTTTGGGTTCTCGCCAGTATTGCCTGGCAAAAAACCAGAATCCAGCACCTTGAATCGTGAAGTCAACGTCATTACCTTTAAGTCTACGGATCCATCTTACGATGATAGCCGTACCGTATTGTCTAGCTACGCTAACCAAAGCGTGACCACTGGTCCGTTTGTTAGTGGCTGGGCGCGTATGGGCTTCACTGGTTATGACCTGAAAGCAGGCTTTAAATCGGCGCAAGGCTATGGTGCGAAAGCCAGTAGCTATAACGCCGACAGCGCCATCTACAAAGGTGTGCCGGCCGTCGGTTCAGCATTCTTGGAAGGTAACATTAGCGAGAATCCGAATGCTCGCTTCGGTGATGCGTTACCGCACAAAATCCAGCGTTAATTTAACGCCGGGTAATCTCGACGTTTTCTCCTTTAAGCGATGTGACTTGGTTGGGAAACATTGAGGGAGAAAGTGGGCGGCAAGGTTTTCCCTTGCTGCCCTTTATAGTGTAAGGCTTGCTACTAGGTAAATATTGATGCTGCGACACTTAACTTTCGCACTGCTGTGCGCGTGTGCGTTTCCGGCAATGGCTGCTGATGATGCGGTACTTTCCGAAACCGCCTATATCCGTAATACCTTGATGCAACAAGGCTTGGCACGCGGGTTGGATAAAACCCCAGAGCTGGAAAAGCTCGTCACCGAATTTCGCCAAGATCAATTGGCTCGTTTGGCATTAGAAGCTGCCAGCGAAGAAGATATGCCCGATTTCACTGCCCGTGCTGAGGAAATTTACGCGGCACGTCAGGATAAGCAATACCAACTGCCGTTACGCCTGCGGGTGCGCCTATTAGAAATGGCGTTTAACGATAGTAATGAAACATCTGTGCGTGAAAAACTTAACGCTATCCGTGCGGATGTGCTCGCCGGTAAAACAGAGTTTAAAGTAGCCGTTCTGGCAAACAGTGAGGCGGCTGATGTGAAACTGACCGAAGGTGATTCGCAATGGTTTCAGGAGGGACAACGCCCGGATGCCGTGTTTCAGGCAGCAGCACAATTATCGGTGGATAAGCCCTTAAGTGAAGTGGTTGTACACCGTAATAAAGCCTATTTGTTGGCATTTTTGGACCGGAAAGCCCCGGAAACGCGCTCTTTTGAAGAGGTGAAGCCAGAAATCATGGCTGAACTTCAACAAGAATACCGTGAAGACCGTAAAAAAACATTGCTGGATGCATTGAGCAACGCTTTTAAGTCACAACAAGCGGCACGCTAATGACTGCGAATGGGACACTGTTGTGGCAATTACTGCGGCATGAGGTGCGGGAGCGTTATGCCGGGACTGCCTTGGGGGTGTTCTGGTTATTGGCGCAGCCGTTGTTCATGCTGTTGGTGTATGCGCTGGTGTTTGGTGAAATCCTGCAAATGCGTTTGGGGACAGAAACAGCAACAGACACGGATTCCAAGCAGTTTGCTGGGTGGTTGTTCGCCGGTTTAATCGCGTTTAATGCCTTGGCAGAAGTGTTGACCCGTGCGCCTGCCATTCTGACTGAACGCCGGGATTTATTGCTGAATTCGCCATTGCCACCTGCGGTGTTGCCCCTATTGCCTGTGGGCGTTTCCTTGGTATTGGAAGGGGTGTCGGTGGGGTTGTTACTGCTGTGGTTGTGTGGGCAGGGGCGTTGTGAACCGCTAGGCGTGGTGTTTTACCTGCCATTTTTGGGGGTACGATTGCTATTTTCGCTGGCATTTGCGTATGGTTTGGCGGTGTTGGGGGTGTTTTTGCGGGATTTGCGCCAGATGATGCCGCCGTTGTTGACGGTATTGTTGCTGGTATCACCGATTGTGTACCCGTTGAGTGTGGTGCCGGAGGCTTTTCAGGGGTGGTTTGCTTGGAATCCCTTGGCGCATTTGGTGGAAGGCTACCGTGCGGCGTTGCTGGATGGGCGGTTTTTGTGGGAAGCTTTTCTGGGGCTGTTGCTGCTGGCAAGCGCTAGTCTGGCATTGGGTTGGTGGCTGTTCCAGCACTTACTGCTGCGGGCGAGGTATGTGCTGTGAGCGCGGCTTGGGCGATTCGCTTGGCGGATGCCGGGGTGGCATATCGGCGTTATGCACATCCGCGTGATGCCTTGCTGGAATGGGTGTTACGCCGCCCGCGTCATGTGCCGTTTTATGCTTTGCAAGGGGTGAGTTTACAGGTGCAAGCGGGCGATTCATTAGGCGTGGTGGGTGATAATGGCGCGGGCAAAAGCACGTTTCTGAAAATGTTGGCGGGCAATTTGCCCCCGACGGAAGGGCAATGTGAGATTCGCGGCAGACGTTCGGCTTTACTGGAATTAGGCACGGGTTTGCAGCCAGAGTTTAGCGGGGTCGATAATGCACGATTGGGCTTGGCGTTGCGTGGGCTGACTCAGGCGGAGATTGCGGCGAAATTGCCAGAAGTCTTGGCATTTGCGGAATTGGGCGAGTTTGCGCAACAGCCGGTGAAAACCTATTCGAGCGGCATGGTGGTGCGCTTGGTGTTCGCGGTGGCGGCGGTGATTGAGCCAGCAGTATTGATCGTGGATGAAGCGTTGTCAGTGGGTGATCAATACTTCCAGAAGAAATCCTTGGATCGGATGCGGGCGATTTTGGCGAATGGCGCAACCTTGGTGTTTTGTTCGCACAACCTCTATCAAGTGCGGGAAATGTGCCGTCAGGCGGTGTGGCTGGAGCAGGGCAGGGTACGGATGCTGGGGGATGCGCAAACGGTAGTCGATGCGTATCAGGATGACATCCGCGCCAGAAATGCTGTAGGGGCAGACCCCCGTGTCTGCCCTCTTCACTGTCACGATCAGAGTGGGGAGGGCGCACACGGGGGTGCGCCCCTACTGGTCTCCGTCACGCTGAATCATAACAATTTCCGAACCCACGACCCATTCCGCCTCAGCATCCAAGCCAGTCATGGCGACCGTCCGCTTGCTGATGTTCATGTCGGGATTGTGATTCGCCGCAATGATGATGTGCAATGTTACGGTATTAGTACCTTGCATGATGGCGTGCAAATGCAGCCGCTGGCGGATGGCATCGTCGCGGCAGAATTTGTGATTGAGCGTTTGCCGTTGTTGTCCGGCGATTATTGTCTGGAAGTGTGGCTGATTGATGGCAGTGGGGTGCATGTTTACGATTCGCGGGAACGTTGCTGCCATTTTCGGGTGCAACAAGCGAATCAACAGCAAGGCGTTGGCATGGTGATGTTGCCGCATCGTTGGGAAAAGGTGGGTTATGCGTTGGCGGGCTGATGATTTTTCCTTGCGTTATCAAGTGTTGTTTCCACTGTATGCGCACTTACCACCTGCGTTAGCTTATGGATTAGCAGCGCAACAAGCGAAGATTTTCCGGCAGAACAGACCAGATGAGGAAATGGTGATTCGCACCCAAATGCAAAGTGCTTTTCCTGATGCCAGTGCTGCACAGGTCGCGGGTTGGATCCGCGATTATTATTGCATGGTAGAGCAGGAGGCGTTGGATACTTGGTATTTGCAGCACCAGCCCATTCGACAAATTGTTGAACTGGAAGGGTTTGCAGCTATTGAAGCGGCGCGGCGACAGGGGAAGCGGGTGATGTTGACGGGCGGGCATTTCGGACGGTTCTGGATGGCAGGGCCTGCAATGCGGGCGCAAGGCTTTACCACGGGTACGATTACCCGCGATGGGGGCAATACCAATAGCCACGGGTTGCACCCAGCGGAATACCGTTACCGTTTGTTTAAGTTGCAGCGCTTGCAGCAAGTCTTGGGCGGCACGTTTCTGGTGGAGGGGGATGAGTTGCGCCCGCTCTATCGAGCGTTAAATGATCACTTAATTGCATTGATTTTTGATGTTCCATACACAGAAGCGCATAAAGGAAGAGTGACAGTTAATTTTATAAGCGGTACTATTGACCTGCCTGCCGGTATTTA
>CAYNNA010000079.1:0-14511 GCA_964398375.1 uncultured Thiothrix sp. | reverse complement strand
AATGAACCACAGGGCTGGGTGCGAGATTTTTAGGATGCTCTGAATCGCTGCCATTGCGCTCGGATTTATTTGGCGATGTCTTCGACGTGCTAGAATGACCGCTTACGCTTCCATAACCCACCATCAAGACCCCATGAAATTCGACATCCTCTCCCAACAAAATCTGTACCAAGGCTTTTTCCGCGTGGATGCCTACGAATTCCGCCACGAACTGTTCGGGGGCGGTTGGTCGGGGACGGTCAGGAGGGAAATCTTCGAGCGCCGCAATGCCGTTGCCGTGCTGCTGCACGATCCCGTCGCCGATACGCTGTTGATCATTGAGCAATTCCGCCCTGGCGCAGCCTTGCGGGATGCAGAAGGCGCGTGGATGGTCGAAATCGTCGCAGGCATCGTCGAAGACGGCGAAAGCAACGAAGACGTGGCACGCCGCGAAGCCCAAGAAGAAGCCGGTTGCACCCTCGACACGCTGGAACACATTATCGACTTTTACCCCAGCGCAGGCGGCTCCACCGAAATCGTCAGCCTGTATTACGCCCCCGTCGATTTATCCGCCGTTCCCACCGGCATCCACGGTTTGCCCGCAGAACATGAAGACATTCGCGTATCCGTCATCCCGCGCCACACCGCGCTGGCATGGCTCAAAGCCGGTAAAATCCAAGCATCCCTAGCAATTATTGCCCTACAATGGCTCGCACTGGAAAAACCACCCTGTTAATGCGCTTGTTGGCGTGATTGATTATATGCAAAAATGAAGTACTACTTCAAATTTGCAGGGTGCGTCATGATTCAACGCCATATACTCCCCATTTTATTAGCGCGTGCGGCGCAATGGCCTGTCGTGACGGTCACAGGGCCACGGCAATCCGGCAAAACGACATTGTGTCGGGAAGCCTTTCCCAACAAGCCTTACGCCAATTTGGAACGCCCCGATACCCGCGATTTTGCCCGCACTGATCCACGCGGTTTTCTGAGCCAATTCCCCGATGGGGCGGTGATTGATGAAATTCAGCGCGTCCCCGAATTGCTGTCATGGATTCAAGTACTGGTGGATGAAAAGAATACAGCGGGACAATTCATCCTCACCGGTAGCCACCAGTTTGAACTCAGCCGCCACATCTCGCAGTCATTGGCGGGGCGTACTGCCTTACTAAAACTGTTACCGCTGTCGATTGCCGAATTGTTGCCGATGGTGGAAACGCCAAGGCTGGATGATTTCTTGTACCAAGGTGGTTATCCGCGCATTCATGCCCAACAACTAGACCCTGCCGTGGCGTTGGGTGATTACTTTGAAACCTATGTGCAGCGCGATTTGCATGAATTGGTACAATTACGCAACCTCCATCTGTTTGAAAAGTTTGTGCGCCTAGTCGCGGGGCGCGTCGGGCAATTGGTGAATATGCAAAGCCTCGCAGCGGATGTCGGCGTATCAGGCAACACCGTGCAAGAATGGCTCACCTTGTTGGAAGCCTCCTACATCGTGTTTCGCTTGCCGCCCTGGTTCAGCAATGGCAGCAAACGCCTGATCAAATCGCCCAAGCTCTATTTTTACGACGTGGGGCTTGCCGCTTGGCTAATAGGGATCACCCAGCCCGCGTATCTACCCACACACCCACTACGGGGAAATTTGTTTGAAAACCTCGTGGTGTTGGAAGTGCTGAAAACCCTGCATAACGCAGGCGCAAAACCCAATCTTTCTTTCTACCGCGATGCCAACCATAACGAAGCCGATTTGCTGCTGGAAACCGGCGATAAATTGCAACTGCTCGAAATCAAGTCCGCGCAAACGGTTGCCAGTGATGCCATGCAAGCCGCCACACGGGTAAAAACTGCCTTGGGTGAACGGGTTGCCGGTATGACATTGGTGTACGGCGGGGCGGAAGCACAACGGCGCAGTGCGTTTGCGGTATTGCCGTATACGCAGGTGCAGGCGTGGCTGGTACAATCGCTGGCGTTAGAAAAACCACCCCTAGGATGCCATTCATGACCGTCAAAGCCTTTGAAAATCACACTCCAACGCTGCACCCGACCGCCTACGTCGACCCGATGGCGTATGTCAGCGGGCAAACCACCCTAGGCGAAGGTTCGTCGGTGTGGCCGATGGCGGTAGTGCGCGGCGACATCAACCACATTCGCATTGGCAACTTGACCAATGTGCAAGACGGTGCGGTGCTGCATGTCACGCACGGCGGCCCGTATTCCTCACCCGACGGTCGCCCGCTGCTGATTGGCGATGAAGTCACGATCGGACACAAAGCCGTGTTACATGCTTGCACCATTGGCAACCGCTGTTTGGTGGGGATGAGCGCTATCGTGCTGGATGGTGCTGTGGTCGAAGATGAGGTAATGATCGGCGCAGGCAGCCTAGTTCCGCCAGGCAAGCGCTTGGAAAGCGGGTATTTGTACGTCGGCAATCCCGTCAAACAGTCGCGGGCGCTGACCGAAAAAGAGCGGGCGTACTTCAGCTATTCAGCGAATTACTACGCGAAATTGGCACTGAGAACCGCTGCCTCGGAGTAAAATAGTATGCAAGCATTGATTCTCGGTGGCGCACGTTCCGGTAAAAGCCATTACGCCGAAAGGTTGGCGCAACAGTCCGGTCATGAGGTTATTTATATCGCGACGGCACAAGCGCGTGACGCAGAAATGCAAGAGCGCATTAACCATCACCGCACTACTCGCCCGGCGCACTGGCAAACGGTAGAAGAACCCCTAACGCTTGCCCTCGCCCTGCAAAACCATGCTGCCCCGCAACGCTTGTTGCTGGTCGATTGCCTGACACTCTGGTTGACCAACCTGTTGTGTTTGGAAGACGTGCAGCACTTGCAAACAGAAACTAATGCCTTACGCGAGACCCTCCCGCGCTTGCCGGGGCATATTATTTTAGTCAGTAATGAAGTAGGGTTGGGCATCGTGCCTATGGGTGAATTGACCCGCCGTTACGTCGATGAAGCAGGGCGCTTGCACCAGCAATTAGCCGCACAGGTGGAAACGGTGGTGTTGATGGTGGCAGGTTTACCGCAAGTGTTAAAAGGAAATGTCAATGGATTGGCTGAATGAGCCGTGTGCAAGCGCGGCAGAACATTACCGAGCGTTAGCTTGGCAACGCCAGCACCAACTCACCAAGCCCAACGGCGCACTGGGCAGGTTGGAAACGCTGGCAGTGACATTGGCGGCTTTGCAGGGTTGTGAAGCCCCCCAAGTCGATAAGGTTCACATCAGTATTTTTGCCGCCGACCACGGTATTGCGGCAGAGGGGGTATCGGCATTCCCGCAAGCTGTGACCGGGCAAATGGTACACAACTTTCTCAACGGTGGGGCTGCTATCAGCGTACTGGCACGCGAGTTAGGTGCAACGCTGGAAATCATCGACGTGGGTGTCAAAGACCCGCTACACCATGCAGGGCTGATCAGTCAGCGTGCTGGTGCTGGTACGGCAAACAGTGCGCACGCCCCCGCAATGACTAACAGCCAGCTCAATCTTGCGCTGCAAGCAGGCTATGCCGCTGCCGAACGTGCCCATGCGCAGCAAGCACAATTGTTTATCGGTGGTGAAATGGGCATTGGCAATACCACCGCAGCGACCACGTTGTATTGTGCTTTGCTTGATGTTGCACCGGCGCAAGCTACCGGGGCAGGCACTGGGCTTGATGCTGTCGGAATTGCGCATAAAGTCGCTGTTATCCAACACATTCTCGACTTGCATCGCCAGCACTTGCATTCACCCTTAGAAGCCTTGCGTTGCGTGGGCGGGTTTGAAATTGTCGCCTTGGTCGGGGCGTATTTACGGGCAGCGCAACGGGGCATCCCCATTTTGGTGGATGGGTTTATTAGCACCGCTGCCGCTTTAGTGGCAGTGATGCATCAGCAAGAGGTGCGTCAATGGTTGTTGCTGAGTCATGTCTCTGCTGAACCGGGGCATGTGTTGGCAACCGATTTTCTGGAGCTGACCCCGTTGCTGGATTTGCAGATGCGGCTGGGGGAGGGCAGTGGTGCAGCACTGGCTGTGCCGTTGTTGCGCATGGCGTGTGCTTTGCATAACCGCATGGCGACGTTTGCTGAAGCGGCGATCGCGGGCGCAGCGGTAACACGACAGTGATGCGTAATATACCCCGCTATTTTTTTCTCGCGTTGTCTTTCCTGACCCGTATCCCCGTGCCGGATTTGGGTAAATTGGAGGCGGTGGATTTCGGGCGGGCGGCTTTGTTTTACCCCTTGGTGGGCTTGCTGATTGGCGCTTTGCTGTGCCTGCCGCTTGCGTTATTCTCGGATGCGCCTGCGATATTGTTGGCGGCAATAGTGACCGTGTTATGGGCGGCGATTACCGGTGGGCTGCATCTGGATGGTTTGGCAGACAGTGCCGATGCGTGGCTTGGCGGCTTCGGTGATGTGGAAAAAACACATCGAATCCTCAAAGACCCGCTGGTCGGTGCGGCGGGTGTGATTGCGTTGGTCGGGTTGTTGTTGCTGAAATTTGCCGCGCTGGTGGTGGTGTTGGAACACGGTTCGTGGTGGGTGGTCTTGCTGGCTCCGGCATTGGGGCGGGTCTTGGTGTTGTTGCTGTTTCTGACCACGCCTTACGTGCGGGCAGGCGGTTTAGCCAGTGCCGTCACCGAACATTTGCCGCGAACACTGGCCTGGTGGCTCACGTTGGCAGTGTTGGCATCGGTGGCACTGGTTTCCTTACACGGTTTGTTTGCGGTATTGCTTGGATTTTGGTTATTGCGACGGATGATGGTGCAGCGCTTGCGAGGCTGCACCGGCGATACTGCCGGAGCAGCGGTGGAAAGTGGCGAGATGTTGTGGCTGCTGGGGGTGGCGTTGGGGATGTCTGCATAAGATGGCTATGGTGAGGTCAACAGGCGCATGATCGCTGGCATGTCTAGAGTTGCCTCCAGTGTCTCTGCCAGCCGCTCCAATTGCTGTTCGCGCACTGCGTTGATGTCAAAGGTTTCTGCCTCCCGCAACCCTGCCCATGCCAGCAATGCCTGTAGTGCTGGCGGTGAGTCAAACAGCCCATGCAGGTAGGTTGCCAGAATTTGCCCATCAGGGGAAATGGCACCATCGGGCTGACCATCCAGATACACGACAGGGCTGGCAAGTGCCGCACCCGTGCTGATGCCACAATGGATTTCGTAGCCGTTCACGGGGATGCCGGAATGCAATTCTCCAGTACGATTGACCAATTGTTTTTCGGCTTGTAACGTCGTTTCCAGCTCCAACAAACCCAATCCCGTGTGGCTACAAGATTCACCCTCAATCCCATGCGGGTCATGAATCGCCTGCCCCAACATCTGCAAGCCACCACAAATCCCCATCACCTTGCCGCCATAGCGCAAATGCCGCTGAATCGCTGCTTCCCAGCCCTGCGAACGCAACCACGCCAGATCAAACCCGACATTCTTGCTACCGGGCAGAATGATCAAGTCCTCCGCTGGAATACTTTCTAAATGCCCGACATACTGAAAATCCACCTGCGGATGCAGCCGCAACGGCTCAAAATCCGTATGGTTACTGATATGCGGTAAACGCGGCACGATGACACGGAATTTCCCCGACACCGCCGCATTCTCCGGCACGGCATCCTCCGCATCCAAATGCAGCCCATGCAAATACGGCAACACCCCCAACACCGGCTTCCCCGTATACGCTTCCAGCCAGTCCAGCCCGCTCTGCAACAGCGCAATATCCCCGCGAAAACGGTTGATCACAAACCCTTTCACCCGCGCCTGTTCGGATTCGGAAAGTAACGCCAGTGTCCCCACCAGATGCGCGAATACCCCGCCTTTGTCGATGTCCGCAATCAAAATCACCGGGCAATCGGCACGTTCCGCAAACCCCATATTGGCAATGTCACCTTGGCGCAAATTGATTTCTGCTGGGCTACCTGCGCCTTCCACCAGTACGTACTCGTAGTCGACACACAAACGCGCATAGGAATCGAACACCGCCGCCGCTGCTTTGGGCTTGTAGCTGTGGTAATCGAGAGCCTCAAGATTGCCGATGGAATGACCTTGCAGGATGACTTGCGCCCCCGTGTCGGTATTCGGCTTGAGGAGAACCGGATTCATGTGGACACAGGGAACAACGCCCGCCGCCTGCGCTTGCAAGGCTTGCGCCCGCCCGATTTCGCCGCCATCCGGGGTGACGGCGCTATTCAAAGCCATGTTTTGCGGTTTGAACGGCACAACCGACAAACCGCGCCGTTTGAAGACGCGGCACAGCCCCGCTACCAACGTGCTTTTACCTGCATCCGAGGTGCAACCCTGCACCATTAATGTGGGCATACTGCAACTCCTTGTTCCAAACGTTGCCATTCTGCTTCTGTCGCAGGCAAACCAAAGCGTAAGGCAGGCGGGTGGGTAAACAAGCGGGTAAGAATGCCTTGCTGTGCCAGCCCTTGGTGCAAGGCTTCGGCCTTTGCCAACGTTTCCAACCGCCAGTAAGCAAACAAGGCAGTGCTGCTTACTTGTCCGCCATCGTATGCTGTCAACCGACGCTGCAAACGTTGTGATGCCGTGCGTAACCGTTCCCGTTGCTGTTGCTGCCAGCCGGTATCCGCCAATGCCTGCTTGCCTGCCCACCGCGCTGGGTGGCTGACAGACCAATCGTCCTGTAACCGCGCCAGTGCTTGCACTACCCCCGCTTCTGCCCACACAAAGCCCAAGCGGATACCCGCCAAACCGAAGAATTTACCGATGGAGCGTAGCACCACCAAACCGGGCAAGGGGTGTTGGCTAATCAAGCTCCCTTCCGGGGTTGCATCCATAAATGCCTCATCCACCACCAGCCAGCCGCCCCGTGCCGCCAAGGTTCGATGCCAGTGCCGCAAGGTGGCGGGTGGGTAATGCTGCGCGGTTGGATTGGTCGGGTTGACCACCAGTAACACATCCAGCCTGGGCAGATGGGTTTCCAGTTGTGCAACGTCCAGTTCGAGTACCTCATGCCCTGCGGCTTGCCATGCCTGCTGGTGGCTATGGTAGGCAGGGCTTAAAATGCCGACCCGTTGGGCAGGTGGGCGTAACTGCGGTAAACGCCGGATGGCTTCCTGCGAACCGCTGACAGGCAACAAGTGTGCGCTGCCGTAGTAAGTGCTGGCTGCGTCTTCCAGACCGTCATCGCTTTCCGGCAAGCGTTGCCAGCATGATGACGGCACGGCTGGCAGGGGGTATGCCCACGGACTAATGCCAGTGGACAAATCCAGCCACGCCTCCAACGGAATGCCGTAATGGTGGCTGGCAAGCCGCAACTGCCCGCCGTGCTTATGTGTGGAAAACAGACCAACCTCCTGCTACCAATAACATGCCAGTCCAGAGGTACACGCCGCGATCCAGCAAAGCGATTGCCCGCGTCATATCCCCCGCACAAGGTGTTGCACCACTACCCAATGCAGGGCGGGTTTTGGCTTGCCCGGCATACACGGCATTGCCACCGAGTTGCACCTGCAATGCGCCCGCACCCGCTGCCATCACCACCCCCGCGTTGGGGCTGTACCAGTGTTTAGCTTGGGTTTTCCAAGCGTGCATGGCAGTGGGGAAATGCCCGCACAGCGCGTAAGTCAGGGCGGTGAGGCGGGCGGGAATCAGGTTCAACACATCATCTACCCGTGCTGCCACTTTGCCGAAACGTTCAAAACGTTCATGGCGGTAGCCCCACATGGCATCCAGCGTATTGCTCAGGCGGTAAAGCACCACCGCTGGCGCACCACCGATGATGAGCCAGAACAGCGGGGCAAACACCGCATCGCTGCCATTTTCCAGCACCGATTCGATGCAAGCGCGGCTCACGGCGGGTGCGTCCAGTTGGCTGGTGTCGCGGCTGACCAGCCAGCCAACTTTTTGGCGGGCTTGCGGCAAATCTCCTGCCTCCAGGGCTTGCGCTACCCATTGCGCGTGTTGGCGCAGGCTGTTCCAGCCAATCGCCAGCCAGCCGCACAGGATACCCATCCATAAGCCACCGAACAGCGTATCCAGCCCCCAAACGGCTGCTGTCAGCGGCAAAACCGCCAAGCACCACGCCACGCCGCCGAGGATGATGGAACGCCGATTGAGGTGGGCTTCCAGCCAATCTGCCAGTTTGCCGAAGCCAACCAGGGGGTGGAAACGCGGGGGTTCGCCCACTAGCCGATCCACACAAACGGCGGCAATGGGAATTAAGGGTGAAATCATGTGAAAAACCCTTCAGCCAGAGACTTTCCTTGCCGCCAGCCTTCCAACTCCAGCATCGGGGCGGGGTAGAACGCCTCCACCTGACCAATGCACAAAATGGCAAGCGGCTTGCTGCCACTAGGTAATGCCAGCAATTCTGCCAAGGCAGTTGGCTCAAACATCGACACCCAACCCATCCCCAAATTTTCGGCACGAGTCGCCAGCCACAGGTTTTGAATCGCACAAGCCACCGAACACAACGCCATTGCTTCCGGCATGGTACGCCGCCCAAATACCGTGCCGTCATCAGGCGCAACGCTGACCACCCACAATTCTGCACAATCGCGGATACCTTCCACCTTGAGGCGCAGAAATTCCGTCGCACGCTCACCCAATGCCTCAGCGGTAGCGTCACGCTCTGCCATCACCAAGGCGGCAATCTGCTCGCGTTGCGCATGGTCGCGGATGCGCCGAAAACGCCAGGGCTGCATCAAACCCACCGACGGGGCGTAATGCACAGCTTGCAACAAGCGCGTGATGGTTGCATCGTCAACGGTGGTATTGGGAATGAAATGGCGCATATCACGCAGTGACGCGATGATGCGGTACAGCGTGTCGCATTCTTCATGAGAAAAGTGCAGGTTAGCCAATGAAGGTACAGGGTTCATACTGCGAGATGAAAATCCAGAAAGGTGTAACCGTATTCCCCGCTGAAATGACCTGTCGGCACAATACGCAATGGATGGGAAAATAACGGCCCATCCGTCACAAAGGTATGGAACTCCCCACCTTCACCACACACATCCACCCCGCAGGCTTCCAACTCCTGCATCGCCTGCCTGTCGAGCTTACGCCCCAGCCAGCTTTCATCCAGCATCCCTTGCTTGACGGCGATAATGTGGGTGGTAAAGCCTGCCGCCAGAAACGTCTCCAGCAACAGCGGGTGCGGGTCGTCCCACAGCGGAAAAAGTACTGACAAGCCCGTTTCCACACCGACAGCTTCCAGCCAGTCACGGTGCGCCCACAGGTCAATATCACCGGAAACCAGTGCCTCAGCCCCTTGCGCTTTCGCGGCATTCAAGGCTTGCACGTACACCGGGCGATACCCCTCCCACGTCACTGACGGCGTGATTAACGGCAAGCCCAAGGCGGCGGCCTGCTGCTGCAACACCGCCACGGGCAGGGCATGGGCGCGGGTGCGCAAACCGTCCGCTTCCAGCATCGTCAGCAGTGCGTGTGGCTGATGCCCTGCCTGTAGCGCACGGTACAGTGCGAGGCAAGCATCCTTGCCGCCACTCCATGAACTAATAACATTCATGTCACTTGCCGTGTGCCAATTGACGATGCAGCATTGATACCGCAACGTGGATGAATGTACCCACGGTCACGTATAAGCCTGTCACATACAAGCCGTGCGGCGCGTACTTCACCAAACGCCCGGCAAATTCCGTCAGGCTAAATGCCGCAAACTTCCCGGAAAACGCATAGAAACTACCGCTGGAAATCACTTCCGAGACAGCAAAACCGACCACGACCGCCAACACCAGTTTGCCCAATGTCGCCATTGTTTCGCCTTGGTATTGCCCCGCCAACCAACGCCCTGCCACATACAGCGCACCGTAAGCAGGCACTAACGCGACATAGGCTTGCGACACACAGAAATCGCTTACGCCAAACTTCGTGATGGCAACGTAATCAATGGCGACAGCAACTGCCATAAACACACCAAACGCTAATACATTGCGCAGGTAGAAACCCGCCAGAAAGAACACCGCCCATGACGCATCCAGCAAATGGTCGGTCACATGACCGCGTGTAATGATCATCGCCGCCAGCAAAACGCCGCCGACCAGCCATTGGTTTTTCGTAGAAAGTGTAAACATTATCGTATCTCCTGTAGGGTGGGTGGAGCGTAGCGATACCCACCATTTTGCCAAACCAATTAAAGATGGTGGGTATCGCATTCGCTCCACCCACCCTACGTTACTTCGGTGCGTATTTAACCGTCACCAGACCATTAACACCGTCTTGATTATAGCCGTTGTTGGTTTGGTAATCTTTGTTCAGCACGTTGCCGATTTTTGCGCCGACCGTCCAATCTTTTGCCACACGGTAATCCGCGCGTAAATCCAGCGTACCGTACCCCGCCAGTTTGCGGCTCTCGGTATTCGCTGTATCGGTGTAACGCTGGCTTTCACCGCGCAGCGTTGCACCCACACGGAATTTACCCAGATCGCGGTCAAGATCGACGTTGACGAGTTGTTCCGAGCGGTAAATCAGGTTTTTGCCCGCATCCGCACCGCTGCGGTTTTCCGGTTTCTGCACGGTAATATTCGCATTCACATCCCACCCGGCGAACTGTGTTCCTGCTTCCAGCTCTATACCTTGAATCCGTGCTTTATCGGTTTGGCTGACGGCATAGGTTGGTGGCGGGTAGCTGATCAGATTGTTGATTTCATTGCTGAAAGCATTCGCTGACCAACGCACCTTGTCGCTGGCGGCTTTGCCGGAAATGCCGAGTTCCACGTTTTGCGACTCTTCCGGCTGCAAGCTGGCATCACCACTGCCAGGGAAATACAGATTATTGAAGGTGGGGGCTTTAAACGCCGTGCCATAAGCCGCTGTAATGCGCATTCCGTTGGATAAATCCCGCCCCACCGCTACACCTCCGGTGGTGTGCGAACCGAATTGTTCGTTGTCATCCTGACGCGCCGATACGTCGAATTGCGTCGCACCGAGTTGTTGCTGATAGTTCGCAAACACGCCGGTATTGTCGCGGCTGGATACGGTATACGTCGTGCTGCCATCCACCTTGTCGCGTTGTTGGTCAACACCCACGGTGATGGCAGCATTCGCCGTCACCTGCACATCGGCTTGCACCGATGCGGTAGCACGGGTAGTGTTAAAGCGGCTTTTAAACGCGCCATCCTTGAAATTGTCACTTTCATCCTTGGATTGCCCCACTTGCGCCGTCACGATCGCCTTATCGTTTAGCGTATGACGCACCTTGGTACTCACTGCTTGCTGCACAAATTCACTTTGATTGACGAACGAGCCGTCGAAATCGTTGTCACCCTGCGCTTGCAATAAGGAAACTTCCGCCTCTGTGCTATTGGTAAAGCGGTGTCCGGCACGTAATGCCAGACTCTCACGCGCATAACCATCCGCATCCGGCTCTTTGTTATTCGCGGTGGCATTGAAGCCGTCGGTTTTTTCCTTGCCAGCATTGAGGTTGTACCAAGTGGTTCCATTGCCGCCTGCCAGATTGGCGTTGGCTTTTTGGGTATTGTGGCTGCCCGCACTCACACTGATTTCCGGTTGAAAACCCTTGCCGCCCTTGCGGGTGAAAATCTGGATCACGCCGCCAATCGCTTCCGAACCATACAGGCTGGAACGCGAGCCACGCACGACTTCAATGCGTTCCACCTGATCCAAGGGCAAATCTTCAAACGCGACGCTGCCCGTGGTGGCAGAACCAACCTTGATACCATCGACCAGCACCAATACATGGCTGGAGTTGCTGCCGCGAATGAATAAGGAGGTGGCTTTGCCTGTGCCACCACTGTTACTCAGGCTAATACCGGGCAAACGCCGCAATACATCCGGCAAACTCGTGGCTTGGTATTTTTCAATGTCCGCACGGGTAATGATGCTGACAGGGGCTAAGGTTTCATCAACGGTACGGGCTTTGCGGTCAGCCGTGACAACGATTTCATCGAGGGTAGTGGCATCTTCTGCCAATACCAGCGGGGATGCCAACAGGCAAAGGGTAAGAGTGCCGAACGGTGCGGCAAGAGGGGATAATTTCATGGGGTATGGATTTCCGTAACGATGCGCCCATCGCGCACGTGTATGAAGACGACTCGCTAGAATCGCGCCTTGTCAGGCCGGTGTCGGACTTATCAGGTTGATTGAACCTGCTTACCGTTGCGAGGGCAGTGTTGGTATTGCACCAACTTCCCGTTTAACGCTTTGGATTCCAAGAACCCAAAGCGCACCTGAACAGGGCGGCAAGCTACGGGATTATTTAGGCAGAGTCAAATCATTCGCCTTACCAGCGCTGTGACCAGAAATTCCCATTGTGGAAGTAATGCACGTAATCGCCAATCATCACGCTGCGATCATTTTGCGGGTAGCTCCAATACTCTTCACGCCCGCGCTCGGTAATCAGCGGCGCTAACTGGCGGATTTTTTTGGTAGCTTTGTCCACTTCAAAACGGTACAGCCCGGTTTGGGTGTGACCGTAATAATCAGACGGTTGCCCTTGCATCCCTTGCTGCGGGGTATCGTGCAATTTGATCGGCAACGCCACCCGCAAATTTGTCCCCACGGGCAACACCGTGACAGCATGGTGATCGTGCAGCGCAGCGGAATCAGTGCCGCGTTTACCGAGAATCAGCTTGTCGACTTCTTTCATTTCGCCCGGCTTGCTGGTGTCGAACAGGGACAGTTTCATGCCTTGATACCACGCGCCTCGGAAATCGCCGTTCGTGTCAGCAATCGCATCTTTGCCAATGCCCAGCAGCAAATGTTTGCCGACGGGGTGTAAATAGTCAGAGAAGCCGGGAATTTCCAATTCGCCTGCGATGTACGGGTCTTGCGGGTTGCTCAAATCCAGCACATACAGCGGGTCAGTGCTGCGGAAGGTGATCAAATACGCCTGATCACCGACAAAGCGGGAAGCGTAAAGCTGTTCTTCGGGTTTGCCAATGTGTTGCGGGCGTTTGCGGTTGGGCAATTGCGATACCAGTTGCAAGCTGTTATTGCCGCCTTCCTTGAGGATGCTGAGAATGCCCGGGGATTTGCCGTAAGGCGCGGTAATCGCCATCGACGGGTCGCTGAATTGGTCATTTTCGGTGATAACGCGCAGATAGCCATCCTGTTCGCTAAAACGGAATGAGGATTCTTGCCCGCTCAAATGTCCCGGTACGGAGCCGCTGCCACGGTAAGCAATGTCAGTACCGGTGAAGGCAAATTTGTGGATACCGGTGTTGCTGCGAGCGCCTTGCGCTTGGTTGTATTGGTAATCGGTGGTGGCAAGGTAGAGCGCTTGCGGTGAGGCGTACAAGGTGTCGGCATTGCCCACGTAGCAACGGCTTTTGAAGCGGAAGTCGCTGGCATTCAAATCTACTGCCACCACGCTGATAATGTTATTGCTGTAATAGCCGGAATTCGCATCCGCCGTCTTGGGTGGGCGGTTGACGTAGCAATCATCCGCTGTGACCAAAGGCGCGGTTTTGCCATCCGCCGTGCGATAAGTGGGCAGAAAGTCTTGCGCGGTCAGCTTATCCAACCCGCTATTCATGTTGATATGTGGATAACTTTGCAATACCAGATACAGCGTGTCGTCGACGCGGCGACTGGCGTTGAGATTGCCATCCAATTGCACTGTTAGGGTGGACGCAGCTTTTTCAGGCTGGCGCACGTCGATGTAGTTTAATTCGGTTTGTTGCGGGCGCGGCATCATGTAAGGTGGTGGCATCATACGCGCTGTTCCGGCGGGCATCGGCATTGGCAGCGGCACAGGTATGGCTTGATGCGCATTGCCCAGCGTCACCAAGCGGCGCTGTTTTCCGGCGAGGTAAAGGTTTTGCAGGCTGCTGCCTTCGGGCAATGTCAGGCGTTTGACTTCTTGTAAGCTTTTGCCGCCGTCGTTGATCTGCATAATCCGCAGGGTGTTATCTTGGTAATTCTGGTTATTGGGTGCGCCGATCGCGTAGACGTGGCGACCGTCGGTTTTGATGAGATCGGCTTCATCGACCCCGCGTTCTTGCAGGTTGGTGGTGGAAAAAGCAGGCGCTCTGGCAGCAGCGGCGGGAGCCGCAGCCGGTGCAGGCATCGCAACTGGTGCGCCCATTACTGGGGAATATTGCGGCTGCTGATATGATTTCAGCAGGTAATCGCGTAATTCCGCTGCGCTGGTTTTTTTCAATCCGCCGGTTTCGTTATCCACTGGCGCGTCTAACGAGGCGCAGGAAACCAACCACGGTACACACAGTACGGGTAAAAAGCGGGCGAATGTTGACGTTTTCATGGCGACTCCCTTGTTTGCATTTTATCTTGCTTATGATCATATTCTAGTCCAACAGTTCCATTGTTAAGGTGTGTACCTCATGAATCCCGTGTTTTGGCGTTGTCCGTTGTGTCACGCGTCGCTGAACTTGGTGGAGCGCACGTTTGTGTGCGCCAACCGCCACGGTTTCGACCGTGCCAAAGAAGGTTACGTGAATCTGCTGTTGGTGAATCGCAAACATTCGGCTGACCCCGGTGACAACAAAGCCATGTTGGACAGCCGTCGCTATTTCTTGCAACAGGGGTAAGTTACAGCTCACTTGAAACTTATACATAATTATACTAATATGCACAA
>CAYNNA010000078.1:0-14656 GCA_964398375.1 uncultured Thiothrix sp. | reverse complement strand
TGCCTTTAACTCATTGATCCGTGAATCAAAGGGCTAGGCTCTGAATCGCTGTTAAATTATTGTTAAATGAATTTTCTGTGAAGACTTTTATTTTTTGGTTATGCCTGTTATCCTGCTAACACATCCCGCTGATCCGGCTACGTCCATTAATCCGTATAGTTTCCAACGATTTTTGGATTAAATGCATCCAATAATGTCAAAAGCTGAATTCAGCTAAGAGCAATTATGAATAAGTCGCAATATAGCGTTCCTGTTTAAATATGTCAGTTGAGGCAATGAATGAGTAAGAAACCTGCTTCAGGAAGTTTCGATATTATCCTGGATATGGAGCACGTGGGCGGTAGAGATAATCTGTGTTTGTCCTTTGGAGCTGGGTTGTTCAGAAAGTTAGGCTGGGGATCGGGAGACTGGTTGGCGTTTGATACCAGTGAAACTGGGCAAATTTCTTTTAAGCAAGTAGCGGAACCATCAGAAACCGCTTTCAATCTGAGAAAAATCAAACTTCAATCAGGCTTTTATAAAATCTGCTTTTATTCACCCTTGTATACCTTTCCTAAAGCAGTCGAATTATCCAAAGAAAAAGCCTCATTTAATGCCAATACTTGGACACTAACCCTGCATATTCCAGATGACTATCACGTTTCTCAAGTTCCAGAGATTCCGCCGGTGCGTACTTTAAGTGTTGCTGATATAGCGGCGGCTTTTAGTAAGTTATAATACGTCGGATAATGCGCGATAAGTCAGCGTCGTTTCAGAATGACGAGGTGTTGCATATCCAGCTCGAAACACACTGTTTCCCCAATGGCGTATTCTTGATGACTAGGCGCGAATGCGAGAATTTGGCTGTTATCGGCTAAACCCAACGCATACAGGTATTCTGCACCGCGAAATACCCGTGAGACCACTTTAGCTTTACGGGGGGCATCCGTCACCAGTTTCAGGTCATCCGGGCGAATCAGGACATCAACAGGGCAATCAGGCTGACAGTCGAGCGGAACCTCGCCTTTAACAGCACCGAGCAAGGTGGATACCGTATCATGATTTAAGACAGTGCCTGTAATCAACACCCCCTGCCCAATAAATCCCGCCACAAATTGATTCACGGGGGTATGGTATAAATGATAACCGGTATCCCATTGCTGCAAACGCCCGCTTTGCAATACGCCGATTTCATCCGCCATCGCAAAGGCTTCGTGCTGGTCGTGCGTTACCAGAATCGCCGTCATGCCTTCACGCTTGAGAATATCGCGCACTTCCCGCGCCAGCATTTCGCGCAATTCCACGTCTTGGCTACCAAACGGTTCATCCAGCAACAGCAAACGCGGTTGCGGCGCAAGGGCGCGTGCCAAGGCAATCCGTTGCTGCTGCCCGCCAGAAAGTTCGTGGGGGTAACGCTTTTCATATCCCGGCAAGTTCACCAACTCCAGCAATTCCGCCACACGCCGTGCTTTATCCTTGCCCGACTGTTTGCGAATTCCGAAGGTGATATTGTCAGCAATGCTCAGGTGTGGAAACAGCGCGTAATCCTGAAACACCATGCCGATATTGCGTTTTTCCGGCGGTAGATGCACATCGGGCGCACTGATCACCTGATCTTTGAGCGTTATCGTGCCACGGGTAACAGGCTCGAACCCAGCAATTGCCCGCAGCAAAGTGGTTTTGCCACAGCCACTAGGTCCCAGTAAACAACCGATTTGCCCGTCTTCTACGGTCAAGTTCACATCATGCACCACCGCATTGCTACCGTATTCGATGTGAATATTTTGCAGAATTAACTTGCTCATCAATGTTCCCCAGCCCGCGATTTGCTAATCGAACGGCTCAATAAAATCACCGGAATAATCCCCGCCGCTACAATCATCAGCGATGGCAAACCCGCATCTGCCAGCCGCTCATCCGACGCCAATTCATACGCCCGCACTGCCAGCGTATTGAAATTGAACGGGCGTAAAATCAGTGTGGCAGGCAATTCTTTCAGCACATCCACAAACACTAGTAAAATCGCAGTGAGTAACGAGCCTTTCATCAACGGCAAATGCAGGCGTTGCAATACGCCCAAGGGACTCAAGCCCAAAGAACGCCCGGCATTATCTACCGTAGGTTTGATTTTGCCTAAACCCGCTTCCACGGTTTGCAGTGATACCGCTAAAAAGCGCACGTTGTAGGCAAACAGCAAGGTAAACAGCGTGCCACTCAGCAATAAGCCCACGTCACTGTCGAAAAATTGTTTGCTCAGGTGATTGAGTTGCGTATCCGCCCACGCAAACGGAATCAGCACCCCAATCGCAATCACCGTCCCCGGAATCGCGTAACCCATCGCTGCAATCCGCGACGCAATGCTTACCAGCGGATCATGATTCAGCCGTTTGCCATAACCCAAAATCAACGCCAGCAATAGTGCAAATACCGCCGCCAAACTTGCCAGCATCAAGCTATGCCAGACCAAATTAATGAAATCACTGTCCAAGCCTTTGCTGGCAACTTTAATGCTCCAATGCAGCAATTGCCCCACCGGAACCACAAACCCCAACAACAAGGGCAGGGCGCACACCAACACCGCTCCCACTGCTGTCCAGCCCCGCAAGCGGAATTTCGGAATGCGCGAATACTTGCTGGACGTATGGTGATACCGCGCCCGACTCCGCGACCAACGTTCCAACAGAATCAGCACAAACACAAACCCCATCAGTAACGCCGCCAATTGTGAAGCCGCCGCGTGATCGCCCAAGCCGAACCAAGTACGGAAAATGCCTGTGGTAAAGGTCGATACGCCAAAATATTGCACCGTGCCAAAATCCGCCAATGTTTCCATCAGCGCCAACGCCAAGCCGGTAATAATTGCCGGACGCGCCAACGGCAACGCCACGCGAAAGAAACTTTGCCACTGATTTGAACCCAGTGTGCGGCTCACTTCCAGCACGCAAATTGACTGTTCCAGAAACGCTGCCCGCGCCAACAAATACACATACGGGAACAGCACGAGTGACAACATGGTGATTGCGCCACCAAGGGAGCGCACGTTCGGGAAATAATAATCGCCATAACCCCAGCCCGTGAGGTCACGCAACAAGGTTTGCACCGGGCCGGAAAAATCCAGCATTCCCGTGTAAGTGTAGGCAATAATATAAGCAGGCATTGCCATTGGTAATAGCAATGCCCATTCAAACAGTCGCCGCCCCGGAAACTCGCACATGCTGTTCAGCCATGCCGCAGGCAAGCCCAGCAGCAATACGCCAAACCCCACGCCGAGCACCAGCCACAGCGTATTCAGCAAATAATCGGTGAGGACGGTTTCGCGCAGATGCTGCCAAACGTCGGGCGCAGGCACGAACACATAGCCGAACACCGCGAGGATCGGCAAAGCAGTAAGGAGTGCCATGCTCAAAAGCACAGCACGCCATAACAGAGGTTTTATTTCCAACCAGCTTTATCCAAAATTTTAACCGCCTCTGCGTTGTTTTTACCAAGTTCGGACAGGTTTACGCTATCCGCTTTGAATTCGCCCCAGCTTTTGAGCATTTCGCTAGGTGCAATACCCGCTTTTACGGGGTATTCTTGGTTGGCTTCGGCGTACCATTTTTGTGATTCGTCATTAACTAAAAATTCCATCAGTTTGATCGCGTTGTCCTTGTTTTTGGCAGTTTTAGTCACGGCTGCACCGCTGATGTTGACATGTACACCACGATCACCTTCCGCTTGATTAGGCCAGAAGATTGCGACCTTTTCCGCCGCCGCTTTTTCTTCCGCTTCGTCGCCTGTCAGCATTTGCCCATAATAATACGTGTTGGCAAGGGCGATGTCACATTGTCCGGCAGCAGCAGCTTTGATCTGGTCACGGTCGCCGCCTTCCGGTGGGCGTGCGAAGTTTTTCACAATGCCGTCTGCCCATGCCTGTGCTTTTTCTGCACCGACGGTGGCGATCATCGAGCCAACCATCGACTGGTTGTAAACATTGTCAGAAGAACGTACACAAATGCGACCTTTCCACTTCTCATCAGTCAGGGCTTCGTAGGTGGAAAGCTCTTCCGGCTTCACTTTATCTTTGACGTAGAAAATCGGGCGAGCGCGTGAAGTCAAACCAAACCATTGGTTGGTGGTGTCACGCATGGTTTCAGGGATGTCTTTTTTCAGGGTTTCCGATTCGACTGCTTGAGTCAGACCCATTTCAACGGCACGGTACAGGCGACCAGCATCGGCAGTCATCAGCAAATCGGCTGGGGTATTGTCACCTTCGAGTTTGAGACGTTCCAGTAGCGCATCGTCTTTGCCAGTAACGAGGTTTACCTTGATGCCAGTGGATTCGGTGAATTTGTCAAACAGTGGCTTGATCAGTTGTTCTTTGCGGGAAGAGTAGACATTGATTTCGCCATCTGCCAGCACGGGGGTGGCGATGCTGGCAACCAGTAATGACAGTGCAATTTTCTTGAACATGGGTTCTGCCTTTTGGGTTTGAATAAGAAAGATTCGCATTATTCACAATTGGTGTGAGAATGCAAGCAATTCTCATTTTATTGATGGTCACACGTTTCTCTTGGTGGTTGTCTGACGCTGCACTGAATCCATTACTACCTTTTATCAGTTGGGGGTTGCATTTCATCGGTTATCTGTCAATATTGTTCATATATAAAAAATAATAATTAGTGAATAGGGCATACAATAAAATGAGATAAAACACCGATGCTAACCCCTAAGTATCTCCACCTATATGCCATCGTATTGGCTATTTCTGCTGCTGTCTCTGCCCAAGCTGTCGTGGCGAATGTCTCCGATGCATTCCCTGCCAATAAAAAAACGTTGCCTGCACCCGCGCAGCCTGATACCGATCAGTTGATTATTCGTTTCCGTGAAAATGCCAGCTCGGTTGCTGTTGATAAAGTGTTGTCACGTCTGCGTACTGAGAAAGGTGAAAAATTCACTTATACCAAAACCACGCATGATAACGCCGATGTTTTTCGTTTTGAACAGCGCAAAAAGAAAGCGGATTGGGATAGGTTGTCTGTTTGGCTGAAGCAGTTACCGGAAGTCGAATATGTCGAGCCGGACTTCATTATGAACCGCATGGCAGTGCCTGCGCCGGTTACGCCGAATGATCCTTACCTGAATTATCAATGGTCATTGTTGGATGCGATTAGTGGCATTCGCGCTGATCAGGCATGGGGTTACACCGCTGGTCAGGGTAACGTGGTGGCTGTCGTTGATACGGGTGTCTTACCGCATGTGGACTTATTGCCTAATCTGTTAGCAGGTTATGACATGATTGCCGATGCTGCTGTCGCTAATGATGGCAATGGGCGTGACAATGACGCAACGGATGCGGGCGATTACGTGCTGGCGGGTGAATGTGGCAGTGCCGCCGCAATCAATAGCAGTTGGCATGGCACACACGTAGCAGGCACTATTGCTGCGGCTGGTAATAATGCCGAAGGTATCGCTGGGGTTGCTTATGCCGCCAAAGCCTTGCCGGTGCGCGTCTTGGGCAAGTGCGGTGGTTATACTTCGGACATTGCAGCGGGTGTTATTTGGGCAGCAGGCGGCACAGTATCCGGCGTACCAGTGAACCCGAATCCGGCGCGTGTTATCAACTTGAGCTTGGGCGGTGCATCCGCGTGTGGTTCAACTATGCAAAGTGCCATCAATACCGCTCGTAGCAAAAATGCGGTTGTTATCGTCGCAGCGGGCAATAGCAATACCGATGCCAGCCAATTTTCACCCGCCAACTGTGCAGGTGTTGTAACCGTGGCGGCGACCGGCAAAAATGGCGGACGTGCTTACTATTCCAACTACGGCACGGTCGTTGATTTAGCCGCACCGGGCGGTTCAATGAATACTGGTGCAGCGGACGGCATCGTTTCCACCCTGAATACGGGGACGCAAACGGCGCTTGCTGATACTTACAAATATTACCAAGGTACGAGCATGGCAACGCCGCATGTATCCGGCGTGGCGGCACTGATGTTAGCTGCTAATCCCGCCCTAACACCGGAGCAAGTGGAAAGTTTGCTAAAGTCGAGTGCGCGAGCCTTCCCGCAGCCTTGTTCCAGTTGTGGCGCAGGTTTGTTGGATGCCGCCGCTGCTGTGCAAGCAGCCGTCAATTTCACTGTCCCCGTTGACCCTTATGCGGTGTTGCTGAGTGATTTAAAGAAAAATCGCGACCTGTGGCGTTCACAAAACCTCTTAAATTACAGCTATGTATTGGAGCAAAAAACCGGCACGAGTGCGGCTCTGCGTTTAAAACTGACGGTGAAAGCAGGTGTGTTGACAGCAGGTGTGAATTTGGCAACCAATAAAGCCTTATCTCCCAGAGATTTGAAAGCCAAAGGTAAAACTATCGAACAGTTGTTTACGCAAATCGAAACCGCCATCAACAGCAAGTACGCCATCGTCAAAAACGTGTATGACACTGCACTCGGCTACCCGCTGGATAGTTTTTTGGATAAAAGCACCAGTGTTACCGGCGATGATGTGAGCTTGAAAGCCTCCAGTTTAACCAAGTTATAAATCGTCACTGAACCGAAAGAGAGGGATTTCTCATGAAAAATACTATTCGCCACACGTCAATCGGCGTAGCTGTCGCTGGGGTTCTGATGGCAGGTACGGCACAGTCCGCCACCATGTTGGGGGCGTATATTGACTATGACGGTTGGAATACTGCGCCCATTGATCAGTTCAACACGGATGCTGCCAAACCGCTTGCGGTAGTCAATCTGTTTTCTGGCTTTGGGCAGGATTGGGGCGGCTTGTCTATTCAGGCATCCAACATTGTGTCACGCAAGGCAACGCCGCTGATTACGTGGATGCCGAGTATCAGTAGCCGCCCTGACGCTAATTTGCTGGGTGAAATCAGCAGTGGACAATGGAATGGCTACATCGACGGTTGGATCAATAGCCTGAAACTGTGGCAAGCCTCGTACCCCGCCGATCAAAAACCCACGGTGTTATTACGCTTTGCGCACGAATTCAACGGCAATTGGTATCCCTAGAGCAATGACCCCGACGGGTTGAAAACCGCATGGCGTTATTTGCACAACCGTTTTGCGCAAGCGGGTGTGACCGGCGTGGAATGGGTGTGGTGTGCAAACAATGTCAGCGTTGATAATTACAACGACATTACCCGTTATTACCCCGGCAATGACGTGGTGAACTGGACAGCTCTGGATGGTTACAATTGGGGCAGTAATTACAGCTTCACCCAGTGGAAAGGCTTTGCGGAAGTGTTTAGTGCGCCTTACACAACGCTCGTGACGAATTACCCTGACAAGCCCGTATTGCTGGCAGAAGTCGCCTCCGCCGAGCCGCATGATTTACCGAATGCCGACTATGGCATGACTGGCAATGACAGCGATGCAGGGCAAAGCAAAGCCGTGTGGGTGCAGGATATGTATACCCGCATTCTGGAAGAATACCCCGCTATCCGCGCAGTGGCATGGTTCAATACCAATAAGGAATTGAGTTGGGCATTGAATGGTGCGGGCAATACGGGCTTGGCAGCGTATAACACCGTTATCGCTGACAGTCGTTACACGGGAACATTTACCCCGTTGCTTGCACCGCCCACAGTGACTGAACCAACCAAGACCAAACCGACTAAAGGTGGCGGCGGCGGCAAGCGTTCCACCACAACCAGTGCTACCTTGATGACGGCAGAAAGCACGGCATTGGAAGGTATTCAACAGGAGCGTGAAGCAGGGATACAACGTGCTTTAGCCGTGAGCAAAATGCCAGAGGTAGTCGGTACAGCATTGTTAGCGCGTGAAGCACAAGGTTTCCGCAATTTACCTCCGGCAGCGCGTGCTGTGTTACGCAAGGATATGGCTGACTAAGGCGTTGGGTAAGGGAGCAGGGTTTTACATTTTTTTACACGGGGTTCACGGTGGTTTACGCTATCATGCACCGCTTGTTTCCCTCGAAAAGTGTTTAACCCATGCTCGATAAAGAACGTCTCAATAACCTTTCCGATGATATTTGGAAAGGCGCGATCAAACTGCGCGGCAAATTCAAAGCCAAGGATTACCCGCTGGTCATTTTGCCGATGATCATGATTCGCCGGATTGAGTGCGTGCTGGAAGTCAAACGGGCGCTGTTCCGTCAAGACATCCTGAAAAAGACCCCCGACATTTCGCTGGAAAATCTGGACGTGCGCGTTGGTTTGATGGAAGCTAGCCTGCCGTTTTACAACACCTCGCGTTGGACACTGAAAAAAATCCTCAAGGAAAGCAGCACACAGGTTTACAGCCATTTCAGCGATTACTTGAGTAAATTTAGCCCTAATCTGGGCGAAATCATCGAAAAATTTAACTACCATGCCGTCGTGAAACAGGTCGATAAAGCCAACCGCCTCGACAGCATTATCGAGCTGGTGGTGGATAAAGACTTCAGCCCGGAACGCATTTCCAATATCGAAATGGGCTACGTCTACGAGGAATTGCTGCAACGCTTTTCGCAGGATGATGCCAAGGATACCGGCGAACATTTCACCCCGCGTGAAATCATCCGCATCATGGTCGACTTGATGGAAATCGACTTTGACCCGGCAACGTCGACGAAATCCATTTCCATCTATGACCCGGCGTGTGGCACGGGCGGCATGTTGTCAGTGGCGAAAGAACACTTGATGGATAGGGCAAAAACCCCTTACGAACAACAGCAAGTGGCTACCTTGGTGTTGCTCAACGGGCAGGAATTGCTCGATCAAAACTACGCGGTGTGCAAAGCCGACATGATCATTAAGGGTGAAGCCGATGCCAAGATCACCTCCGGTAATTCCTTGATTCCGCACCTTGCCAGTGTGTCGGATGACGGGGATCGGCACGCCGGATACCAATTTGACTACATGATTTCCAACCCGCCATTCGGGGTGAATTGGTCGGAATACAAAGACGATGCGTTGCGGCTGGCGACTTCGCGCTATAAGTGGGGTACGCCGGATGTGGGCGATGGGGCGTTATTGTTCCTGCTGACCATGATCGAAAAGATGAAACCAGCAGCGCAAGGTGGCTCGAAAATCGCGGTGTTGTTCAATGGTTCGCCGTTGAGCAATGGCGATGCCTTGCAGGGGGAAAGCGAAATCCGCCGCCACATTTTGCAAAACGATTTGCTCGACACCATTGTGATGATGCCCGACCAAATGTTTTACAACACCGGGATTTATACCTACATATGGCTCTTGAACAACAATAAGCCGGAGCATAAGCGTGGCAAGGTGTTGATTTTGAATGCGCGGGATCAGTTCGAGAAAGAACCAAAATCCTTTGGTAATAAGCGCAACCGCATTACGGAACAGCATCGGCAATGGATTGATGCGCAGTTTGCGGCGTGGCAGGCGAATGCGGCTTGCAAGGTGTTCAAAACCAGCGAGTTTGCGTTCCACAAGGTCAAGGTGGTGTTTTGGCAGACCGACGAACACGCGCAACCGATGTGGATTACCGAGGCGTTTGATGTGCAGCTTAACAATGGCAATGTGCAGAAACGCTTTGAATTGTATGGGGATATGACGCTGTATGTCACAGTAGATGTGATGCTTTATGAGGAGATGTTCTACCGTGAAGTATTGCCTGTCGAAATGGAACTCCATTATGACGGCAGTACCGCGTTCGATGAGTTGGTGATGCGTGAGGTGAAGGATTGCCACGTGTCTTTTGAGGTTATGCCCAACAAGAGCATTAAAAAGGCACTTAAAAACTGGAAGATGACGGCGACTTATCGCCATCGGCATTACATCGTGGATAACGAATACATCCCGTTTGATGATGCGGCTGACGACAAAGCGGCTTACATCAATGCGTTTTTGGCGCGTGAAATTGAGCATCCGATCATCAGTTGGGAAGAGTACGCGCAGTTGGGTTACGAGATTTTGCCCAACAAATACTTCTACCAATACCAAGAGCCAACGCCTAGCGACCAACTGATCGAACAGTTTTGGGCACTCGAAAAACAAGCCGAACAACTGCTGCAAGACATCAAGGAGCTGTAATGCAACCCTACAGCTACCGCGACTCCGGCATCGAATGGCTCGGCAAAATCCCCACCCACTGGAAAGTTGATCGTTTACGAGATCAGGCTGTTATCAATGATGAGGCGTTGGGGACAAATACGCCTGCGGACTATGAAATCAGGTATTTGGATATAAGCAACGTCAACAGTCAGGGTATCGTTGATCATGATGAGATCAGACCCCTTGCGTTTGCCGATGCACCAAGTCGTGCAAGAAGAAAGGTCATGAAGTTCGATACGGTCATTTCTTCTGTCAGGACAAACTTGCAAGCAGTCGCCTACATTGATTTTGATATGGAAAATCTGGTGGCATCAACAGGGTTCTTTGTATGTAGACCCAAGTTTGTGGCACTGGTGCAGCCAAAATATCTGTACTTTTTTCTGTTGACTGAATACTCAAAAGAATACTTTTTCTCCCGTTCGATTGGCATTTCCTATCCAGCAATTGATGATTACGATTTCGGCTCAATACACATGCCAGTGCCGCCGATTGAGGAGCAGCGGGCGATTGCGGGGTTTTTGGATAGGGCTTGCGGGAAGATTGATGCGGCGATTCAGGTCAAGCGCGAGCAGTTGGCAATCCTGGACGTAATGGCAAAAGCCATCCTCAATAAAGCCGTTCTCGAAGGGCTAAACCCCACCGTTCCCAAGCAAATCATCAACAATATCTGGTTCAAAGCACTGCCCGCCCATTGGCAATTACGCCGCCTCAAAGATGTATCCATCATGCAAACCGGCGTAACCCTCGGCAAAGATTACGACGGCGAAACCGACGAACGCCCCTACCTGCGCGTCGCCAACGTCCAAGACGGACACCTTGCCCTCGATGACGTGAAAACCATCAAATTACCGCCCCACCTCATCCGCCGCTACGAATTACAAGCGGGCGACGTACTCATGAACGAAGGCGGCGACCTCGACAAACTCGGACGCGGACACGTTTGGCAAGGTGAAATTCCCGGCTGCTTACACCAAAACCACGTCTTCGCCCTGCGCTGTTTCCCGCACAAACTACTGCCCGACTACCTCACCTTACTGACCTCATCCACCCACGGACGCGCCTACTTTGAAATCATGGGCAAGAAAACCACCAACCTTGCCAGCATCAATTCCACCAAGGTCAATTTGTTCCCCGTGCCACTTCCACCCGTTGCCGAACAAGCGCAAATTGTCCAATGGGTGCAGCAAGAACGCGGCAAACTCAAACAGACGCAAGCGGTCGTGAGCCAGCAGATTGCGGTGTTGGAGGGGTATAAGAAGGCGTTGGTGCATGAGTGTGTGACGGGGAAGAAGCAGGTGTGGCGGGGTGATTGGAACGGATTGGGAGTCAGCTAATGCCAACAGGGCCTAATGGGGAAAAACGCCCCGCCGATGTGGTCAGTAATGCCGTTAAAATCGCCAAACTCGCCATAGGCGAAATAACGGAAGATGACGACAAAGACTTAACGAAAGATGCCGCTGCTCAATCACTCGGTAAAAAAGGCGGTAAAGCCCGCGCTATTGCTTTGAGCAAGGAAAGGCGGGAAGAAATTGCCCGCATTGCCGCCCAAGCCCGTTGGAAGAAAAATGCCGATTAAGCGGCATCTTCCTCCGGTTTTCTAACGGCTTCCAGTTCCGCAACGTCATCCGTGAAATCAAGGATTAGTTGGATTTGCCCGACTTCTTTGCCCCTGTATTCGTTAAAGTGATCCACATCTTGCTTCAGTTGGTAGCTGTCGTTAACAATACCTTTGCGTCGTTGTTGGAAAGACTTTGCCATAAACTGCTTAGTGGCTTTGTCTATATCACCCCAAAACGTTAATTGGATACCGCCGCGCTCTTCTTTTACGCAATGCTTCGCGCGGTATTGCCGACCAGAATCATCTATCCGAATTTCTTGCCGTAAGGCATCCGACATTTCATTGCCAAAGATTTTAGCCACATCTTGTGGTCTTGGCGACCAAAGTTTGTTTTTAATAGCCCAATCAAAGCAGTCCCTGATGGTAAGTTCTTCACCTTCATTGGTTTGTTCATATTGCTGCCAGATGGCTTGCATTTGTTTTGGATAAGATGTTGTTGTCATATTGCCCCCTAAAGTTGAGCGTTTGCTTTTAATCCCCAGCCATCAATTATATTTTGATGCTGTAATTCCGAGATCAAGATTTCTCTGACACCGGAAACAGAAGAGGATAGGTATTTACGCAGGAAATTCCATTTCCCTGTTTCTTTTTGCAGTTGACCAATCGCAATTGCTGGGTGTACTTCTAAGCGCCGAGCAAAACCAATCACATCCTTTTCCGAGATATATGGGCTTTTTCTAGCAATAAAGGATTGAAGCTGGTTTTTTGGAATGCAGAAGTCCGCTGCGGCTGTATTTGCTATGCGTTCTTCTTCCGTAATGGCATCACCTGTGCCACTATTTTCACCATCAAGATTGTCGACGATGGGGTAGAGTGCCTGCTGCCCATGCCCTTGTAGTACGTGTTCGATCTCATGACGTAGCACAAACCAAAAGTTATCTAAACGGTCATAGCGATTTGTCAGTGCAATCACAGGTTGGTCATCAAGCCATGTACATACGCCGTCTATCTTCGCCTTGGGTAAGGTTTCAACTATGACAAAGCGAACACCACATTCATTGAGGATTTTTGGAATAGTCGCAATATCATCTAGGGAACTTCTCATAAACTTGAGTGTATTCAGGCTTGCTAATAGCTTTTCTTTTGAATAAGCAGGTACATCAATTGTTTTTGCTATTTGCCTAACGCGATATACCCATGCTAATTCTTCAGGGCTAGGTATGTCGATATGCGTTTTTTTTGCGGCATAGCCAACGACTGGTGTATTTGCTCCAAAATAAGGCATATCGTCTAGTGTAAGTTTTTCAAAGAAACGCAGCATTTGCGTTCTGAGCAAAGAGGGATCTGTTTCTTCAATCCAGCCGCGTTTGATCATTTCCCTGACAGGAAATTTAGCTTGCCAAGTGGCTCGTTCTTTAACTTCAGGAGGAGCCGCTTTTGCTTTAGATAACTGGTAATCATTTTCCAAGTTGGTAAAGAACTCTGGCGGCATACCAAAAGCATCACCAAACAATATTGCCTTATCCGCAGTAATAGCATGTTTACCTTTCAGAATAGGGTTAAGCTGTTGCGGCAACATATTTACAATATAAGCCAAATCTGTTTGAGACCATCCCCGTGCTTCAAGCTCTAACTCTATAAAGTAGCCGGGTGGCTCTTTCTGTGACTGAACATTACTGACCATCTGATGACCTCCGTAGTCCTATGACTGTTAACCCCGGCTGTTTTCTTTCAGGATCGTTGTATAAATCCATTCGCCAGTTCTCAAGTACCGATACAGAATAGCTATTACTGCTGCCATCCGAGGCGGCATTTTTATAATCCAAACTTTTCCAGTTGTGCATCTGCTCTGGTTTTGGGACAGCCTTTATCAGCCCTAAGCGCAGTCTAGCGGCACGAATCACTCTAATAGGAATGTCGTTTGCAAGAACTGTATCGCCTTCTAAGAAGGCTAAGTTAGGGGCTGTAATCTCTATTTCCATTCCAAGATAGTACTGTATTTTGATGGTTTCTTCCATTAAAAATTAACACTTTTTGTTAAAGTGAATTTTTTTGCTTGACGTTAAGATGATAATTTCAATATTATTTGAATTATGAATAAATTAGCAGCAAATAAGCGATTAACTATTTTGAATATGCTGATAGCTGGTCAGCCGATGTCCTCTATTAGTCGTACTGTAGAGGTATCTGTCAATACCGTGGCAAAACTCTTAGCAGATGTTGGTGAAGCTTGTCGCGTGTTCCATGAAAGCATCGTAAGCACGATGGCGATGGAACATATTCAATACAGGGATACGTGGTCATATTCCACACCTTCCGCTGATGTTTGGACATGGACTGCAATGGATACTGATAGCCAATTGATGTTTGCTTGGGGCGTGAGTGATGAAGGGGAGCTGCCGTCCTCGAAGCGGAAAAATCATTTGCACATGCTGTCGCTTTATTTTGTGTACTACAACTTTTGCTGCATCCATGAAGCATTACAAATAACACCTGCTATGAAAGCAGGTTTGAGCGTTACCCAGCATGATATGGAGTGGATTACAGGGTTACTTGATGCCCACCTTCTGACCTGATGACATCAATACCCCATATCAAACGCTTGTGCTTCGGCGGTGAGTTCGTCCAGCAGTACCATGCTGGCATCATCCCGTTTTTGCTTGTATTCCATCAGGTCTTTGAACAAAACCTTACGCCTTCCCCCATTTTTATGAAAAGGAATTTCCCCATTCTCGATTAGTTTCACCAGATAGGGGCGCGATACGTTGAGGATAGTGGCGGCTTCTTGAGTGGTCAGTAAACGAAACGAACTGGATTTCATTGCCGTGCCGTCACTGTGGATGTGTTCAAAATCCGCATCTGTTCCGACGTTTGGCATAGCTGCTAACGCTTCTGCAAAGCTCAGTGCTTGGATAATTTCAGGTGCAAGTTGTTGGGTGGTCAAATTTGCCATGAGTCTGGTGTTCCGTGCTGGACAGATACCATCAATGCTAGCAATTGGGTGGGTATGAGTGAAATGTTTTGTTGATGCTGGATTATCTTCTGATGAACGGTCAGCGATTCAGAGCCTAGCCCTTTGATTCACGGATCAATGAGTTAAAGGCATT
>CAYNNA010000077.1:0-14769 GCA_964398375.1 uncultured Thiothrix sp. | reverse complement strand
GTTTAGGGCGTGGAAATCGCGGGGGCTAGACGTGCTGAAATGGCCGCTTACTTTTGAATTCCCACTCGGCGGTGGACGTGTTATCAAAGGCTGGGATGAAGGTGTGCAAGGCATGAAAATCGGTGGGCAACGCACGTTGGTGATTCCACCTGAAATGGGCTACGGTGCGCGTGGCGCGGGTGGTGTGATTCCACCGAACGCCACACTGGTGTTTGATGTGGAATTGCTGAGCGTTCAGTAATCACTCTGCGCTGAAACGGAACTCTTGGACATTCCAGTCATCATTGCTGGCAGTTAACACCAAACAGGAAGGCCCGCCATGTGTGCGGGTCTGCCCTGCTGCGCCGGGATTCACCACCCACGGAATCGCGCTTTTATCTTGCACCATTTTATGAGTATGCCCGTAAACAATGACGCGGGCATCAGGATGTTGCGCACGTAAGGAATCGTGGCACGGGGTGTGATGACCGTGTTCATGCCCGTGTTCGATACAAATTTTTCCACCCGGCAACTCCAATTCACTTTTGGATGGCAAAGGGAAATCAACCATGCAACGTGGTTCATTATTGCCCGCTACAGCAATCACCATCGCACTTTTGGGCTGCATTGCAGCGAGTACATTTTCTCCGCAAATATCCCCTGCATGAATGGCGTAATCGCACTCACGAATAATTTCGATAATGCGCGGGTCAAGATGTCCGTGTGTGTCTGAAATAATGGCGACAGAAACCGTCATTGTTAGATACCCTAAAACGTTAAATGCTGTGAAATTGTCGCAAAAGCAAAAACCCGGCACAAGACCGGGTTTTAATATACTTGGCTAAGCCGAGAGCTTCACCAGCGACCACCGCGTGAACCGCCGCCGTTGCCGCCACCAAAACCACCACGGTTGTTATCGCGTGGTGCTTGTGGTTTTGCTTCGTTAACTTTCATACCGCGACCGCCCATATCAGCGCCATTCAAGCCGTCGATAGCTTTTTGAGCTTCGCTGCCGTTGGACATTTCTACAAATGCAAAACCTTTGTTTTGCCCAGTATCACGGTCAGTGATAACACTAACAGAAGTTACTTCGCCGTATTGAGCAAATTTCTCTTCCAAGCCTTGTTTAGTAACAGAATAAGGCAAATTGCCAACGTAAAGCTTAGTAGCCATGAGAACCTCCTTAAGGTTTTCGTAAACCGTTCAAGAGGATGTAGACAGGATGCCCGCAGACTCGATAGAAACGATATAAAATAAAGTAGTCAGTATACAGGTTTTCTGGCAGGTAGATAGCCCGCCAGGGCGACCGCATTTGACTTTTTAAATCACTTTAAAATCAATAGATTGATTACTTTTAAGACATAGGCGCATTAATTATATCTCATTGATTAATAAGAGTTTAAAATTTATATGCGCTCACCCTAGATAGCCCGCCAGTCGGATAAAACCAAAATAACCTGAAAATTCGTATGAGTTAGCGGATTTTTACTAGACCGTATCCACACCACTATTCAAAGCCGCCTGACGTTCTTCTTCAGCCCGTTTCAAGTGTAACTCGACAGCGGCTTTGTGACGCAGCTCAATAATATCTTTGCGCTCTTCCCAGCGTTTTTCGAGAACATTTTCATGCGTAGGAATGGTTTGCTCATCAAATAACACCTGACGTAGTAAACGGAACGCAAATTTTTGCAGGATTACGTCATCTTGGAAAGACGCACGATCTTCATCGCTGATCATGTAAACCTTGGCAAACGCGGGGCTTTCCACAAAGCGGCGGAAACGGTCAATGTCGAAACTTGCCATGAAATACAACTGGAAACTCAGTGGATCAGGCTTGCCAATCGCTGGACCTGCTGATTTCTTTTTCAGCATCAACTGCATCCATTCACGATTGATTTCGTCGTATTCCGGCACACCCTGCGCAGCGCGGTAATCACGGACGGTCATCACCTTCTCGGTGTTCCAGCCCTGACAGTGCGCTTCCTTATTACGGAAATAATATTGCACGTCTTGGTAAGTGTCTGCCGCACGGTGTGATAGCAACCCCAATCCGTAATAACGGCAAGCGGCTGGACGGTCTTCATACACGCTACACCCTTCCTCACGCACGAACAGGCAAGTTTTGTTGTCATCGGTACGCAATTTGACACCAGGCGTGCCATGCCCATCGGTCTCAAACGGCACAGTATGCTTGTCGAGGAATTCGCTGGAAGTCATGCCCAAACGCTTTTTCAGGCGCAGGATGTCATACGGTGCAAGCGTCACATCCGCCGCTTTACAGCAAATATTGAAACAGGAAACACCAGGGTGGCAATCAAACTGGATAGTGGTGTCATCCGTTAGCAATTCAGGAATGAGGGAGCTTTGAAATTCCTCAGGAATGTCGAGTTTTTCAGCCATGATCTTTAGTTACCGGGGTGTGTACTTGAAGGAATCAGTATAAAAAGAACGCCCCTGTTGTGCAAACAGGGGCGTTACTTGTGGGGAAGTTAAGGTTTACAGCTCAAACGCTGGCAGCTTTTTATCCAACAATACATGCTTCAGAGTCACGTATTTCGGCATCCCGTTTTCGTATGGCGGGTAATCTTCGCCTTCGATCAACGGTTGCAGGTATTCGCGGCAAGCGTCGGTAATGCCGTAGCCATCTTCGGAAATGTATTCCAGCGGCATCATTTTCTCGACATTGGCGATGTTTTTCAACTCGCCCATGCCAATGTGCCAAGTGTAAGGGTTGTTAGAAGTGCGGATAACCGCTGGCATCACGGAGTTTTTGCCTTCCAGCGCCAACTCAACTGCGGCTTTGCCCAGTGCGTAGGCTTGTTCCACGTCAGATTTTGAAGACAAATGACGCGCCGCACGTTGCAGGTAGTCCGCAACCGCCCAGTGGAATTTGTAACCCAACGCATCTTTGATCATGTTGGCAACAACCGGAGCAGCACCGCCCAATTGCGCATGACCGAACGAGTCACGAGTTCCCTGCTCTGCCAAGAACGTACCGTCTGGATAATGGCAACCTTCGGACACCACAACACTGCAATAGCCGTACTGTTTCACTTTTGCATCAACGGTCGCGAGGAATTTCTCCTGATTGAATTCAACTTCAGGGAACAAAATCACGACAGGAATATCGTTGTTCGCATCCGCAGCCAAACCGCCTGCTGCGGCAATCCAGCCCGCGTGACGACCCATGACTTCCAGCACGAAAATCTTGGTGGAAGTGGCACACATGGAAGCTACGTCGTAGCTGGCTTCACGGGTGGAAACCGCGATGTATTTCGCTACGGAACCAAAACCGGGGCAGTTGTCGGTCACAGGCAGGTCGTTATCCACGGTTTTCGGCACGTGAATCGCTTGGATCGGGAAGCCCATTGCATCTGCCAATTGGGAAACTTTCAGGCAAGTATCCGCCGAGTCACCACCGCCATTGTAGAAGAAATAGCCGATGTTATGCGCCTTGAATACTTCGATCAGACGGTCATATTCGCGCTTGTTCTTTTCCAGACTTTTCATTTTGTAGCGGCAAGAACCGAACGCGCCGGATGGGGTATGGCGCAATGCGGCAACATCCGCATCGGAAATTTTGCTGGTGTCGATCAAGTTTTCCAGCAATGCGCCGATAATACCGTTTTGACCGGCGTAGACAGTGCCGATCTTGTCGCTGTGCTGGCGGGCGGTTTCGATCACGCCACAGGCTGAAGCGTTGATAACGGCGGTAACACCACCGGACTGTGCGTAAAAAGCATTCTTAACGGTCATATCACAAACTCCTCTATGCGATCTCTCAAACTAACGTGTGGGTATCTCTATTTCATGATGCAGTGGGAAAATTCTTATTGCGCTCGCTCTCATGGTCTGCCTGCAAACGCAGCAGGAAGAGAACGCAGTCGCCTAAATCGGTGTATTCTTCAATGCCGGTGTTATATTGCTCTTTGGCAGAGTAGAAAAATTGTGAACGGTAGCGACTCTCGCCGGTCTTGGCGACGATAAAGGTACAACCATTATGCTGCCAATACAGTGCAGGGCAAGCAGTCACTTCGCGGTCGGCTTTGGAGAGGCGTAATTCGACCTCCACTTCTTCCGCAACCACGCCGCCGTTGCGCCAACGTTCATTAATGCTTTGTTGAATAATGGATTTTTCGAGGTCGGTCAGATCAGGAACTGCCATAACATGCTGCCTCTGTTATTTAATGAATAGTGGTATTACCAAAGTCAGTCGGTGCGCCGGACTCAATGCCATGCAGCAATTCATCTTTGCTGGCATCGCGGATCGCAATGACTTTGACGTGGAAGGTCATGGTTTGCCCAGCAAATGGGTGATTGCCGTCCAAAGTAACGGAATCTTCAGTAACGCTAGTCACACGAAAGGTTTTGATTTCGCCATTTTCGGCTTGGAACTGCGCTTCCGCACCGATTTTGCGGTAAGGTGGCGGCACATGCTCAATGTCTTGCACCAGAATCAGGTCAGCATCGGCTTCGCCCCAAGCACCATCAACGGCTGGAACATCAACCGACACTTCATCACCCACGCGGCAACCGACCAAAGCCTTCTCCACCACTTCATACAAACGGTTATGGCGCATGAAGACCATGCTCAAGGGTAAATCCACTTGCTCCAGAATATCACCATGACGGTCAGCAATGCGGTAAGTGAACTGGACTACCTTGCCAGCAGCCACTTTTTCGGGAGATGCAGTCATTGTTGCTCCTAAAATTTGGGGGTGGTTATCGGACTAAAGTCCAACCTACAATGCGGCTGTAGGTCGGACTTCAGCCCGACAATCTTAACGATTAACCCAATGCCGCGAAAATCTGGTCGCGGATAGAGTCAACCGAACCCACGCCCTCGATACGGATGTAACGTGGTGCTTTGGTATCGCCGCTCTCTGCCCATGCAGTGTAATAACCGATCAGTGGCGCAGTTTGCGCGTGATACACTTCCAGACGCTTCAATACGGTTTCTTCCGCATCGTCAGCACGTTGAATCAGGTCTTCGCCAGTTTCGTCGTCTTTGCCTTCCACTTTTGGTGGGTTGAATACGACGTGGTAAGTGCGGCCGGAAGCAACGTGGACGCGACGACCACTCATACGGCGCACGATTTCAGCATCGTCTACCGCAATTTCAACCACTGCATCAATATCAACGCCTTGAGTTTTCAACGATTCAGCTTGCGCCAACGTGCGTGGGAAACCGTCGAATAAAAAACCATTGGCGCAATCGGCTTCAGCCGTGCGCTCTTTAACCAGACCAAGAATGATTTCGTCAGAAACCAAACCGCCTGCATCCATGACTTTTTTGGCAGCAATGCCCATTTCCGTGCCTGCTTTAACCGCAGCACGTAGCATGTCGCCCGTGGAAATTTGTGGAATATTGTATTTTTCTTTGATGAATCCGGCTTGTGTGCCTTTGCCCGCGCCGGGGCCGCCTAACAGGATAACTTTCATGTGGTGAACTCCTCCAGAATTTACTACCGTAGATAAAAATCAGGGCATCCTGAGATGCCCTGATTGACCTAAGCCCGATAGTAAGGCTTAGTACTGTCCTCAAGCAATCCCTTAGTGGGCAGCAGGCTTAAACAGCTTGGACTTATCAACCAAGTCTTTGTGAGCGCGTTTGAACACGGTCCAAGTTTTGGTTTCTTTGTCGTAAACAGAGTTTACGAAGCAATGCCAGTTTTCTTCATCCACATAGTTGTGATCCATGCGGTAGTAGAAACCAGGGTAACGGCTTTCTTGACGGAATTGGATGTGCTTCATGTGCGCTTCCGCCGTCAGGATACGGTGATAGTTTTCCCATGCGCGGAGCAATTCGTGCAGGTCTTTTGCACGCATTTTCATCGCATCTTCTTTCAACATACCCAGTTTTTCTTCCGCTACTGCCAACATGTGACCGTTGGTAGTGTAGTAAGTCGCAACACCTGCAACATACTCGTCCATGATTTTCTGGAGACGGAACTGCAACATGCGTGGAGTGATGTAGTGTGGGTTAACATCAATCGCAGTGGTATAGTCTTTGTGTTCCAAGAAAGTACGGACTGGACGGTAGATTTCTTCAACCAGTGATTCAACAGACGTGTCCAGTGTAGGAACCCAGTCTTTGTTGTCCATGACGAACTTAACCATAGACTGTGCAGCCATACGACCTTCGGTGTGTGAACCGGAAGAGAACTTGTGACCAGATGCGCCCACGCCATCACCAGCAGTGAACAAACCACGTACTGTGGTCATACCACGGTAGCCCCAGTTCCAGCCTTGTGGCAGGTGCGCAGGGATTTTGTCCTTGTCTGGATGCTCTTCAGTGGTTGGTGCGCCCACGTCTTCAGGACCAGAAGCCCAGATACCGCAGCAGCCTGAATGTGAACCCAGCAGGTACGGTTCGGTCGGCATCAGTTCAGAGTTTTTCTTTTCTGGTTCGATGTTTTCACCAACCCAGATACCGCACTGACCGACACACATGTCGAGGAAGTCTTCCCACGCTTCAGCTTCCAAGTGCTTTACTTCACGAGGAGACAGGGTTTCACGCAGTTTGCCCAAAGCGGTAACAGTATCCATATAGATAGGACCGCGACCTTCTTTCATTTCCTTGAGCATCAAGTGGTTACGCAAGCAAGATGCCGGAACCGCTGCTTGACCATACGGAGGATAGTCGTTCAGCAATTCTTTGTTCTTAACCATGTAAACTTCGCCGTAGGCGTTAGTTGCTTGGGCTTTAAACAACAGGAACCATGCGCCAACCGGACCGTAGCCGTCTTTGAAACGGGCTGGAACGAAACGGTTTTCCATCATGGTCAGTTCTGCACCAGCTTCAGCAGCCATAGTGTAGGTGGAACCTGCGTTCCATACGGGATACCATGCACGACCTTGACCCTCACCCACGGAACGTGGACGGAAGATGTTTACGCAACCACCGGCTACCAGCAGGCAAGCCTTGAATTTGTAAACGTATACTTTGTCTTCACGGGTAGAGAAGCCAACAGCACCGGCAACGCGGTTTTTGTCGTTAGCGTCGTTAACCAGCTTAACGATGAAGACACGTTCTTGAATGTTGTCAGAACCCAGTGCTTTTTTCGCAGCTTCAGCAACGATCCACTTGTAGGATTCGCCGTTGATCATGATCTGCCATTTACCGGAACGCACTGGATCGCCGCCGTCTTTCAACAGCTTGCCGCCTTCTTTCGGCCAAGTAGCACCGTCAAAACGTTCGCCGTTGACAGTTTTCCAGATGGGCAGACCCCATTCTTCAAACAAATGTACGGAATCGTCAACGTTACGACCCAAGTCGTAAGCCAAGTCGTCACGGGTGATACCCATCAGGTCGTTGGAGACCATGCGAGCGTAGTCCGCTGGGTCTTGGTGTGGACCGATGTAAGTGTTGATCGCAGACAGACCTTGTGCAACCGCACCGGAACGATCCATTGCTGCTTTGTCAACCAGCTTAACAGTGATGTCAACGCCTGCGTCTTTCGCTGCGCCAATCCACGGCATGATTTCATACGCCGCGCCACACGCAGCCATACCGCCACCGATGATCAGGATGTCCACTTCTTCTTGGACAACTTCTGGATTACCAAATGTACCTGCCATTTGTATTTCCTCAATGCTTAAATGTTAATAACGAAGCGCAATTATTTGCAGATCAGTTCAGCCGGGTTGCCAGCGCGGTAGCCGCCCATGACATCACGAGTCAACAGTGCTTTACCCAAGTTAGCCAGATCCGCTTTAGGCTTGCCGCCGTAGCAGTCGATAGAGCCTTCTGGAGTAGTACGGATCGGGAACTTGAAACGCTTCATTACGCCGTTACGGAATTTGATCGACCACATGATGGAGTCTTGACCGCGCAAAGGCTGTACAGAACCGCCGAGTGGTACAACGTCAGCATAGTGACGTGCTTCAATGGCGTTGGACGGGCAGATTTTAACGCAGGAATAGCATTCCCAGCATTGATCCGGCTCTTGGTTATACGCTTTCATCGCGTGGCCTGTGGCAGAACCGTCAACGTCCAGCTTCATCAGGTCGTGCGGGCAGATGTACATGCAAGCGGTGCGGTCGCCGCCCTTGCAGCCATCACATTTGTCAGTACGTACAAACGTAGGCATTGTGTAACTCCTTCAAATTAATTGTATTGCTACATACGGTCACAGAACTCAACCAGTGAAGCCTGTTGCCCTTTCCTCAAAGCTCAGACTGCACCAGAGATACTTTCTAAACAGCCTTAGCCGTTTTCACTTTGGTAATACTCGATCAAAATCTGAGCCACTTCAGGACGAGAAAATTCCTTTGGTGGCGCAATGCCTTGACCCAGCATTTCACGAACTTTGGTACCAGAAAGAAGCACAAAATCTTCCTTCTTATGATCCGGTGCTTCACACATCATCACAACCTTGTCCAATTTTTTGGAGTAAGCCGTGTGGTCCGCACGGAAGATTTCGATGGCAAGCGCGTCTTTAGGCACTTCATTATCGAAAATTTCCTGAGCATCAAATGCACCGTAATGGTCGCCAACACCTGCATGGTCACGACCAATAATGAAATGCGTCGCCCCCATGTTTTGGCGGAATACGGCATGTAATACCGCTTCTTTTGGCCCCGCATACAACATATCGAAACCGTAACCCGTTACCATCGCGCTGTTCGGCGGGAAATACAGTTCTACCATCTTGCGGATGGCGGCATCACGTACTGGAGCGGGGATGTCACCCTTCTTCAGCTTACCCAACAGCATATGGATGACTAAGCCATCACAGCCGAGACGCTCCATCGCCATGTGGCACAGCTCTTCGTGCGCCAAGTGCATCGGGTTACGGGTTTGGAAAGCAACGACCTTGTTCCAGCCGCGCTCGGTAATTTCGTTGCGAATTTCAACCGCAGTACGGAAGGTATCCGGGAATTCACTTTGGAAGTAGGAGAAGTTCAGTACCTTGATCGGCCCTGACAGGCAAACCTTGCCTTGGGAATTGAATGTATCCGCGCCGATATGCGCTTCACCTTCAGCAGGACGATAAATCTGCTGGGTCATGGTAGCCATCTCTGCGTCGGTGAACACTTCGACACCTTCCACATCCATGACGGCAAGCACCGGATTACCTTCTACGTTAGGGTCTCTCAAGGCAATGCGATCACCGGCTTTGATGCTGCCAGCATCTTCAACCAGGTTCAGCACTGGTGTCGGCCAAAACAGACCAGACGTGGTGTGCATAGTTGCAGCAACTGACAGTGCGTCTGCCTTATTCATATAGCCAGTGAGCGGGTTGAAGTAGCCACCGCCAAGCATCACAGCATTCGCTGCTGTCGCCGAGCTGACTACGATTGAAGCAAGACCTTCTGCTTCTTTCTGCAATGCTTCGTTTTTAGCACTGTCATATACGAATAATGGATTCAGTTCATCAGAACCATGAGGCTTGATCATGCCAATCTCCCGTAAGTGTGGTACTCGCCAAATCTTGTGTAGATTTTCAAGTGACCAACACCAACTCTATATGCTATAGAAAAATTTCATTAGCCACTTGCTTGAAATTTTGAACCACGCACACTCTATACAATTTTAGTGCATAAACCAATGAGTTTGTTTCTTCCATAAGATAAGCAAAATCTATTAAACATACTTCTAAATGCTTATATTTAAAGAATATAATTACATTATAATATAGCAATACTCTTACATTTAATTAGTTGATTCTATTACTAGGTTATTCGCAATTGTCTGAATATACTTCAAGTTTTGGCTTTTGCACGACGTTGTAACCACACATCCAAGCCCTGTGCATTCAGGGTTGCATCGACACTCAGTAAATCGCGAATATCCCCTTCGGGAAGGTTAACGCCGTGCTCTGCTATCTCTTCAAGCCAGGTCAAAAAAATCTGCTCTTTGAGCGCATCGACGCGCCCTTCTGGTGCATCTTGCAGGGTTAGCGCCAGATTGCTCAAGGCTTCGATGCTGGCACGTAGTTTGGGGAATAAACCGGCAACATCGGTGACATGCCCGTAATGCGTTAACAGCATCGCGCTGGGTTGTAGCGCCCCCAATTTATCGAGACTTTGTTGCCATTCATTGGGTGAAAACGCCACAGGCGTTGTCGGGGCAAAGATCCACGCCCCCTTATCCGTCACAAACTCGCGGTAACAAATCCCGAACGTATCGCCCGTGAAACAATAGCGGCTGCTTGCATCAAAAATACAACCGTGGTGGTTTGCGTGTCCCGGCGTATCGTAAAACGTCAGGCGTCGCCCATTAAGCTCCACCGCATAGCCATCAGTCGCAGCAATAACGCGCTCAGCAGGCACAGGAACTAATTTGCCATAATCGTTGGCAAAACCTTCCGCACCGTAAACCGCCGCAGCCCCCGCTTGCAATTTGGAAGGATCAATCATGTGCGGTGCGCCCTTGGGATGCACAATCATCGTCGCATTCGGACAACGTGCCATCAGCTCACCTGCCCCACCTGCGTGATCCAAATGCACATGGGTAGGGATGACATAGCGCACATTATCAGCACCCAAACCCAGTTCTGCTAACACCATCATCAGTCTGGGAATGGTGTGATAAGTGCCGGTATCGACAAACGCCACCGCATCCCCTTCGCGGATCAGATAACAGGCTGCCATCTGAGCGCGGTAAAGATCGGTATCAATACAATAAACACCGTGACCCAAGTCTTCGTAGCGTGGCATCATATCCATTCCTCCAATACATTACTGTTGCAGTGCAGCAGTATAAACCGAAATGCACAGAATTTGTCACGCACAGTAACATTTTGCGTATAATCTAAATTCCCTACCATCACAGTCAGATTCAAGGAGGCGGTTATGGCACGCACCCCATCCACTATGTTAGAACTTGGCACAAATGCACCAGATTTCACACTATTAGAGCCAGCCAGTGGCAACCTTATCGCCAAACAAGATTTTTCCGGCAAACCGTTACTGGTGGCTTTCATTTGTAACCATTGCCCTTACGTGATTTTGATCCGCGATATTTTTGCTCAATTAGCAACCGATTATCAGGAACGCGGTGTCGCTGTGGTTGCCATCAATGCTAACGATATCGCCAATTACCCTGATGATAGCCCCGAAAAAATGATCGAAGCCGTACACGAACATGGTTACACCTTCCCGTATTTGTACGACGAAACCCAAGAGGTGGCGAAAGCGTATAAAGCGGCTTGCACCCCTGACCTTTTCCTCTTCGACGCACACCATCAATTGTTTTATCGCGGGCAATTTGACGATGCGCGTCCGCGCGGGGATGTGCCAGTGACCGGCAATGATTTGCGTCATGCACTGGATCGGTTACTGGACAATATGTACCCTCCCGATGAGCAAAAACCATCGCTGGGCTGCAATATTAAGTGGAAAGCGGGTAACGAACCGAACTATTAAAATTGCTCCGACCCTTGCAGTAAATTAGCCTAGTGCCGCACTTGGGAATATAATCCTCGCTTGATTACACACAGCGGACTCTCTCTCATGAAACGCCCTGAACTGCTTGCCCCTGCGGGTACACTCAAATCCATGCGCCACGCCTTCGCCTACGGTGCGGATGCGGTTTACGCCGGTCAACCGCGCTACTCGCTGCGGGTGCGCAATAACGAATTCAAAAACGACAACCTCGCCCTCGGTATTGCCGAAGCGCATTCGTTGGGCAAGCAGTTTTTCGTCGCCGTTAACATTTCCCCGCACAACAGCAAGATCAAAACCTTCATGGAAGACCTTGCCCCGGTGATTGCCATGAACCCCGACGCGCTGATCATGGCAGACCCCGGCTTGATTATGTTAGTACGCGAAAAATGGCCAGAAATGCCCATCCACCTTTCTGTACAAGCTAATACCGTCAATTACGCCACGGTAAAGTTCTGGCAAAGCCTCGGCTTGACCCGCGTGATTTTGTCGCGGGAATTATCGCTGGATGAAATCGCCGAAATCCGCCAAGAATGCCCGGATATGGAACTAGAAGTCTTCGTCCACGGCGCGTTGTGCATTGCCTATTCCGGGCGTTGCCTGCTCTCCGGCTATTTCAACCACCGCGACCCGAACCAAGGCACTTGCACCAATGCGTGCCGCTGGGAATACAAAACTACCGAAGCCGTCGAAGCGGCGGAAGGCAAATTCGTCCCCAAAGAAGCCGTGTTGTCGATGGATTTGTTCAACCAAGCGCAAAGCATGGGCAGTTGCGGCAATCAAGAACGCCATCCACTCGCGGACAAGGTGTATTTCCTCGAAGAAACCAACCGCCCCGGCGAACTCATGCCCGTCATGGAAGACGAACACGGCACGTACATTATGAATTCCAAGGATTTACGCGCCGTCGAACACGTCCAAAAACTCACCGAAATCGGCGTAGATTGCCTGAAAATTGAAGGGCGCACCAAATCGCATTACTACGTGGCACGTACTGCACAAACCTACAAACAAGCGATTGATGACGCGATGGCGGGGCGCAGTTTCGACCCCAAACTGCTGGGCGTATTGGAAAATCTCGCAAATCGCGGCTACACCGACGGCTTTTACGAACGCCACCATACCCACGAATACCAAAACTACATGCAGGGTGCATCAATGGGGCATCAACAGCAATTCGTTGCCGAAGCCATGCGCGTCGACCGTGAAAACGGCTGGATTGAGTTGGATGTGAAAAACCGTTTCAGCGTGGGTGATCGGCTGGAAATGGTGTTACCGGAGGGCAACCGCGAACTGGTACTGGAACGCATGGAAAACATGGACGGCATTCCCGTCACCACCGCGCCGGGAAGCGGTCACAAAATGCGCATTCCACTCCCGCAAGGCGTGGATAGCGATATGATTTTGATCAGCCGGTTTTTGTAATGCTGAATTTCTAATTGGGCTGTATGTATACTCCCACCAAACCGACCAATCGTTTATGCTATTGTTGTGGAAAGTGATTTTCTAAAACGGAATGCTGGTTCATGCTAAAACAGATTCTACTCAAAAATTTCAAAAGCTATCGGGAGCAAGTCCTACCACTTGCACCGTTGACGCTGATGATAGGCGCGAATGCATCGGGCAAAAGCAACGCAATTGAAGCCTTCCGTTTCCTAAGCTGGCTCGCAGGCGGGCAAAAGCTATCAGTCATACAGCATCAGATTGACGATTCGGATAAAATTTTTAGAGGAAACAAGCACAACTTAGGCTATTTCGGACAAGATACTTTTTCATTAGGCTGCCACACGGATCATATTACGTGGCAGTCTTTAGAAATCACCCTAATCAATCGTGAAGAATCTCAAGGTAATGGCGGCTTGCACATTGCACAAGAACAAATCACCTCCGCCACGGAAAGTTATCCACTCTATACCATTATTCAGCCATCCAATGGATCAAAAAATGATGTGCCTGTTGCTTATAATAATTTCAAACGCGGAAAAAATAAGCCACAAATTACTTGCACGGATCAAATCGCCATCATGTGTCAACTGGAAAGCCCAGCAGCTTTTGCACATGAACACGAACGTGCACGCACAGAAATACCTAATACTGTTGGGTATTTCCAAGCTTTATTAAGCAATGTTAATTTCCTTGATCCTATTCCCGTATTCATGAGGCAAGACAGTTACCCCGATAAAAAATTGCGGAGTAATTGCGCTAATTTATCCGGTGTCCTTTATAATCTCTGGGATACTAGCCGTCCCTTATCAAAAAAACGTAATCGTCAGGCAATCTTACAATTTATTCAAAGCCTGCCTGAGCAAGATGTAAAAGACTTACAGTTCTTTGAAGATCGGCGTGGGCGTATTTCGATGGAATTAGTGGAAAGTTTTGGTGGCAAGGATACAGCATGGTCAGCAGAATTACTGTCTGATGGTACATTACGCGTTTTAGCAATAGCCGCTGCCATATTGTCCGCCCCCGAAGGCTCTACCGTGGTCATTGAGGAAATAGACAACGGCGTGCATCCCTCCCGTGCCCATCATCTGCTGGCAACGATGCAAGAACACGCCAAACGCCGCAATATTCGCCTAGTGCTAACGACTCACAACCCCGCTCTTATGGATGCACTGCCCGACGAAGCCCTAGGTGATGTGGTGTTCTGCTACCGCGACCCACAAGAAGGTGATAGCCGCTTAGTACGCTTGAGCGATTTAGAAGATTATGCGGGCTTGGTAATGCAAGGTACGCTCGGCGATTTAGTGACTCGTGGCATCGTTGACCGCTTCGTTAAATCCCCCATCACCCCAGAAGCAAAAAAGCAGAACGCGCTCGATTGGTTAGAACGCTTACAAGGGACGGCTGCATGAGCAGTGTCTGCCTGATTGATACCAGCATTTTCACCAATATCCTCAATGTTCCCGGACGCAATCAGAATAAGGCAGATGTTAACCACGCCTTCCGTGAATACATTGATCTCGGCTGCACCTTCATCCTACCAATGGCAACCATCATTGAAACCGGCAATCACATTGCTCAAAATGGCGATGGACGTGTACGCCGTGATACTGCTCAACGTTTCATTACCGCCATCAAAGCAGCTTTTGACGGCACAGCACCGTGGCGTTCCAGCGATTTTCCACACATTAACGAAGTCCTGACATGGCTAGACAGCTTTCCCGATCATGCAGGGCGCAACAAATCACCCGACAAGCCGAACGAAGGCACGAGTTTCGGTGATCTAAGCATCATTCAGGAGTTTGAAAAATGCTGCCGGTTATTTGCCATGAGTGAAGTATTCATCTGGTCATTAGATGGCGACTTGCAACAAAAACACCGTCCTGCACGATAATCACCGTTTCAATGTGAATTAAGGGCATTTTCGTAGCTGATTCCAGAAAAACAGAGCGGCAG
>CAYNNA010000076.1:0-14809 GCA_964398375.1 uncultured Thiothrix sp. | reverse complement strand
CCTTGGAAATGCAGGGCGTGTCGGTGAATCCGCAGCAGTTTTTGGGGCTAGAGGTGAATCCACGCGCGGCGGCGATTGCGGAAATGGTGTTGTGGATTGGGTATTTGCAATGGCATTTTCGGGTGCATGGCAATGTGTCGCCTGCGGAGCCGATTTTGCGCGATTTCCACAATATCGAGAATCGCGATGCGGTGTTGGCGTATGACGCGGTGGAAGATGTGCGGGATGCGGTGGGCAATGCGGTGACGCGCTGGGATGGGCGCACCGTCAAAACGCATCCGGTGACGGGCAAAGCTGTGCCGGATGATGCCGCGCAAGTGCCGGTGGTGCGCTACCTCAAACCGCGCAAAGCCGCGTGGCCTGCGGCTGATTACATCATTGGCAATCCGCCGTTTATTGGGGCAGCACCCATGCGGGCAACCTTGGGCGATGGCTATGTGGAAGCCTTGCGCAAGACGTGGGGCGATGTGCCGGAATCCAGCGATTTTGTGATGTATTGGTGGCACAAGGCGGCGGAAACGGTGCGGGCGGGGAGGGCGCAACGCTTTGGTTTTATCACCACGAACAGTTTACGCCAGACGTTCAACCGTCGCGTCCTCCAAGCCCAACTCGAAGCCAAAGAGCCGCTGTCACTGATTTTTGCGATTCCTGATCATCCGTGGGTGGACAGTGGCGACGGCGCGGCGGTACGTATCGCCATGACCGTCGGGCAAGCGGGCGACCACGCCGGAACGCTGCAAACCGTCACCGCAGAAGCATCCGTGGAAGGCGAAGATGCAAACAGCGTCACCCTCAAAACCATCGAAGGCAAACTCCACGCCGACCTCACCGCAGGCGCTAACATCACCGCCGCCAAAGAACTTTCTGCTAATGTTGATTTGAGTAATCGTGGTTTTTGTTTGTTTGGGCAAGGGTTTGTGGTTACGTCAGTACAAGCGAAAACGTTGGGTTTGGGCAGCCAATCAGGCGCGGAAAAATATATCCGTGCCTATCGTAATGGGCGTGATATTGCGCAAAGTCCCCGTGATGTCATGGTGGTGGATGTGTATGGTTTGGATGCTGATGAAGTGCGTGTACAGCAACCTGCTATTTATCAACACCTGCTTGAAACCGTAAAGCCGGAACGCGATACCAATAACCGTGAATCCCGTCGTAAAAATTGGTGGATTTTTGGTGAACCTAACCCGAAACTGCGCCAACAATTAGCCGGACTTGAACGCTATATTGCAACGGTTGAAACGAGCAAACACCGCTTTTTTGTGTTCCTTGAACAATCCATTGCGCCGGATAACAAGCTGTTGAATATTGCACTTGATGATGCGTGGGCATTGGGTGTGCTTTCCAGTCGTTTGCATGTTTTGTGGGCTGGACATGCTGGCAGTCGTCTTGGCGTAGGTAATGATTCTGTTTATGTGAAAACACGCTGTTTTGAGACGTTTCCGTTTCCTGATGCGAGTGAGGCGCAGAAAGCGCGAATCCGTGAGCTTGCGGAGCAAATCGACGCGCACCGCAAACGCCAGCAAGCCGTACATCCTGCTTTGACGTTGACCAATATGTACAACGTGCTGGAAAAATTGCGCCTGATCGACGCTGCTCCCGCTCTTGTAGGAGCCAGCCCTGCTGGCGATTCTTCCGGGGAATCGCTTGCAGGGCAAGCTCCTACAGGGGAGGAGAGGGTGTTGAACGATAAGGAGAAGGTGATTCATCAGCAAGGGTTGGTTGCCATTTTGCGCGAACTCCACGACAAGCTCGACCGCGCCGTTTTCAATGCCTACGGCTGGAGCGACCTCGCCGCGCAACTGGTCGGCAAACCGGGTGCAACCACGCCACTTCCTGATAAACCCGACGCACAAGCCCAAGCCGAAGAGGATCTATTAAGCCGCCTAGTCGCCCTCAACGCCGAACGCGCCTTGGAGGAGGCCAACGGACAAATCCGCTGGTTACGCCCCTATTTCCAAGCACCGGACAAGCAGGCTTCGACTCCGCTCAGCCAACAAGAAGACCTCGAACTTGCCGACGATGACACCCGTTCCCTGAGCGAAGCCGAAGGGAACATTCCCACAGCCAAACGCGATTGGCCGAAAACCATGAGCGAACAAATCAAGCTCGTGCGCGAATTACTGACCACTGCCCCGTTATCGGCTGAGGCACTCGCCAAACACTTCAAGCGCAAGCCGCCTAAACTGCAAGAAGTGCTGGATGCCTTGCAGGATTGGGGCAGGGTGGCAGTGGATGAGCGGGGTTATTGGGTGGTTTGAGGTGGCAACCCTTCAAACGGGTCAACAATCCGTAGCAAGCCTTCAATGATTTGCCCGTGCTGCATGTCTTCGGAATACAAAACCGTGCATCCCTGTTCCAGCGCACTTGCCAGCATCAGGCTATCAAAATAGCTATAACGGTAACGTTCCCCCAGCAATAAGGCTTGCCCTTAGCGGGCATTGGCATCTTCGCGGTTAAAGCGGTAGCCGCGTGTTTTTAAGCGCAGTGCATTGAATTGTTTTTGCACAGGGCGGTTGGTATCCAGTTGTTGCAACCGATTTTCCCGCATCAATTTTTGCAGGTAATCAAACGTCAAGCCGGGGTGCAATTCTGCAAGCCTGCCGATTTTCGCCCAATAATCCACCTGTCCGCCCAAGGTGCGCTGAAATACTTGCGCCTGTTGCCGTGCGGATGTAACCGTTTCGTCGGAAAGTTTTACGCTGACTGCCATATCGTCACCATTAGTTACCAATAGTTTCCATTTTATGCTTCGTGTGTTTGGTTTGACTAGCGTTGCATTACGGCTTTGGTTAGCCCACTACTTTACCGCTGGTCAATACTCCACCTGCTGCGGAAACGCCGGAAACAATACCGACCGCTCCACCACTTCCGCCGGAATATGAAACGTCATATTGCCCGCTGCATCACACAACCATACCTCTTTTGCGCCGCGTGAAAAATACAGCATGATTTTATCTTCCATTTCGCGGCTGGTGTTGGCAGAAGAGAGGATTTCCACGCAAACTTCCGGCGCAACAGAGCATTCCGTTTCCAGCTTAATGCGGGTGAATATCTCCGGGGATGCCCAAGCGACATCCGCCACTTTCGTACCCTTATGCGTGAAAATGGCGCATTCGGTCAAGACTTTGCCCTCCTGACGCATACTTTTTAGCAAGGCGGCAATTTCACCTTGCAAGATGGAGTGGTAAACCTTGGCGGGTGACATGACGATTTGCCCGTATTCGTTGAGTTCAAGTTTGAATGGCAAATTTTGCAGGTCAGGATGATTACAGACTTCTTGCCAGTTCATGGGGGTTTCTCCTGTTCAGATAGCTCGATTGTAACATAGCTAGGTTTTGCCGCTTATGATAACTTACCCCGTTTTTACGATCGTCTACGTAGGAGCGCGGTAACGTGAAATTCAGCGAATACAACTGGAACGCCATGCCGGATAAAGCCGGGCATTTTGGCGCATACGGCGGGCGTTTCGTCGCAGAAACGCTGATGGAACCCATCTACGAACTCGAACAAGCCTACGAAAAGCTCAAAAACGACCCCGCTTTTCAAGCCGAATTCGACCGCGACCTCAAATACTATGTCGGTCGCCCCAGCCCTTTGTATCTAGCGGAACGCTGGACACGCGAACTGGGCGGCGCAAAAATCTACCTCAAGCGCGAAGACCTGAACCATACCGGCGCACACAAGATCAATAACACCATCGGTCAAGCCTTGCTCGCCAAGTACATGGGCAAGAAACGCATTATCGCCGAAACGGGTGCGGGTCAGCACGGTGTTGCCTCTGCCACTATTGCCGCTCGTCTTGGGTTGGAATGCATCGTCTACATGGGTGCAGAAGACGTGCAGCGTCAAGCCCCCAACGTGTTCCGCATGAAATTGCTGGGTGCAACCGTTGTGCCGGTTACTTCCGGCTCCAAGACTTTGAAAGATGCGCTCAACGAAGCGATGCGCGACTGGGTAACGAATGTCGATGATACCTTCTACATCATTGGCACGGTGGCAGGCCCGCACCCTTATCCTGCGATGGTACGCGATTTCCAATCGGTAATCGGGCGTGAAGCGCGTCAGCAAATGTTGGAACAAGAAGGGCGTTTGCCGGATGCGCTGGTCGCTTGCGTTGGCGGTGGCTCGAACGCTATCGGTTTGTTCCACCCCTTCTTGGCGGATGAATCGGTCGCCATTTACGGCGTGGAAGCAGGCGGTGACGGCATCGCCACCGGCAAACACGCAGCACCGTTATGTGCAGGCAAACCGGGCGTATTGCATGGCAATCGCACCTATTTAATGGAAGATACCAATGGGCAAATCATCGAAACCCATTCGATTTCCGCCGGTTTGGACTACCCCGGTGTCGGCCCCGAACACGCATGGCTAAAAGACATCGGTCGTGCGAATTACGTGGCGGTCACGGATGCGGAAGCGATGCAAGGTTTCCACGCTTTAACGCGCATCGAAGGCATTATCCCTGCGCTGGAAACCAGCCACGCGCTGGCTTACGCCATGAAGCTTGCACCTAGTATGTCGAAAGACCAAAGCATTGTCGTGAACCTCTCTGGGCGTGGCGACAAAGACATCAACACCATTGCCCGTTTAGAGGGGATCACCCTATGAGTCGCATCGCCGCTTGTTTCGCCGCCCTGAAAGCGCAGGGCAAAACTGCCTTGATTCCTTACGTGACGGCGGGCGACCCACACCCGTCGATTACCGTGCCGTTGATGCACCGCATGGTGGCAGCCGGTGCGAATATCATTGAACTCGGTGTGCCGTTTTCCGACCCGATGGCGGATGGTCCGACGATTCAGCAAGCGCACGAACGTGCCTTGAAACACAACACCAGCTTGCACGATATTCTTAGTATGGTGGCAGAATTCCGCCAAACTGACGCAACCACGCCGGTGGTGCTGATGGGCTATTTGAACCCGATTGAAATCATGGGTTACGCCGAATTTGCCAAAGCCGCGCAAGCCGCAGGCGTTGACGGCGCGTTGACGGTGGATTTGCCGCCGGAAGAGGGCATGGGTGTATTGCCTTTGTTCCGCGCACACGGCATTGACCCGATTTTCCTGTTGTCGCCGACCACACCGGAACGCCGCATAGCGACGGTGGCGCAGGCAGGCGGTGGCTTCATTTACTACGTGTCGCTGAAAGGTGTGACGGGCGCAAGCACGCTGGATGTCGGGCAAGTCGCCGACCATATCGCCAAAATCCGCCAGCATACTGACCTGCCATTGGGGGTGGGTTTCGGCATTAAAGATGCAGCAACCGCAGCGGCGGTGGCAAAAACGGCTGACGCGGTGGTAGTAGGCAGTGCGGTGATCAAACAGATAGAAGCGACACCGAATGACCATGCTGTTATTATGGATAACATCAGTGACTTGCTGGCTTCCATGCGTGCCGCGTTGGATGCTTGAACCTAGGGGTAAACAGAATACATGAGCTGGTTTGAAAAACTGCGTCTGCCATCACGCATCCGTACTGATGCGACCACGACTGAAAAAAAATCCATTCCTGAAGGCTTGTGGCATCAATGCCCCGCCTGCCAAGCGGTGTTGTACCGGGCGGAACTGGAACGCAATCTGGACGTTTGCCCCAAGTGTAATCACCACATGCGCCTCTCCGGGCGGCGGCGTTTGGAGGTGTTTTTGGATGCGGCGGGGCGTGAAGAAATCGGGGCGAATGTTGCGCCGACTGATATGCTGAAGTTCCGCGATACCAAAAAATACAAGGATCGTTTGCTGGCTGCCCAAAAAGAAACCGGCGAGAAAGATGCGCTGATTGTGATGAAAGGCACCGTACTGGGTGTGCCGTTGGTGGCTGCGGCGTTTGATTTCCGTTTCATGGGTGGCTCGATGGGTTCAGTGGTCGGCGAACGTTTTGTGCGTGGTGCAGAAGCCGCGATGGCGAACAAAATTCCCTATATTTGCTTTGCGGCGAGTGGCGGGGCGCGGATGCAGGAAGCGCTGTTTTCCTTGATGCAAATGTCCAAGACCAGCGCAGTGTTGACGCGCTTGAGCGACAAGGGTGTGCCGTTTATTTCAGTGTTGACTGACCCGACGATGGGCGGGGTGTCGGCGAGTTTTGCGATGTTGGGCGATATTCACATCGGTGAGCCGAAAGCCTTGATTGGGTTTGCGGGGCCGCGTGTGATTGAACAAACCGTGCGCGAAAAGCTGCCAGAAGGGTTCCAGCGCAGTGAATTCTTGCAAGAAAAAGGCGCGATTGACATGATCGTGCATCGCCGTGACATGCGTGCAACCATTGCTGATTTGGTGTCGATGATGCAACACAAGCCTTGCCCGCTGAATAGCACGGCATTGGATGCGGCATGAAGACGCTCGATGATTGGTTGCGTTGGCAGGAAACGCAATTTCTGACCGAAATCAAGCTGGGGTTGGAGCGGATTCGTTGCGTCGCCGGGCGCATGGGTTTGCTGTCTGTGCCCGTGCCGCTGATTACCGTGGGGGGGACGAATGGTAAGGGTTCTGCCTGTGCCATGTTGACACGGATTTTGCTGCTGCAAGGCTATAACGTTGGCACGTACACTTCCCCGCATTTGTTGCGCTACAACGAACGCATTGCGTTGAATGGTGTACCCGCAAGGAATGCGGATATTTGCGCGGCTTTCGCGGCGATTGATAAGGCGCGTGATGACATTGATCTGACTTACTTTGAGTTTGGCACACTGGCAGCGGTGTGGTGTTTTTTGCAAGCCAAGGTTGACGTGATGGTGTTGGAAGTCGGGCTGGGCGGGCGTTTGGATGCGTGTAATCTGTGGGATGCTGATGTTGCGATTATCACCAGCATTGGCATTGATCACGTGGAATGGCTAGGTGGTACCCGCGAAGCCATCGGTTACGAAAAGTCTGGCATTATGCGGGCAGGCAAGCCGGTGGTTTGCGGCGACCCGCAGCCTCCTGCCAGCATTGCCAGTGAAGCAGCGCGTATTGGTGCACATTTACGGCAATACGGGAAGGATTTCAATGCGGAGCATGTGCCACAACCTGCCTTAGTGGGTGATGTGCAACGCCAAAATGCGGCTGTTGTTGTGACTGCCTTACAACAATTAGCGGATAAATTGCCCGTTACCCCCGCTGCAATCGCTGAAGGCTTAGCCAGCGTGAGCCTGATGGGGCGGATGCAACGCATCCATGCAGAGCCGGAAGTTATCTTGGATGTGGCGCATAATCCCCATGCGGCGACTGAATTAGCAGGATGGTTGAAAAAAAATCCAGTAAACGGCAAAACATTTGCAATTTTTTCTATACTTGCTGATAAGGATATTGCCGGAGTGCTGGATGTTATGGCTGAGCACGTGGATGCATGGCATCTGGTTGCCTTGCCTAGCAAGCGTGCGCTCAGTCAGGATGCGTTATCGCGGTTCATGCAGGAGCATGGGGTACGTGCGCCGATTTACACGCACGCGGATTTTCAAACCGCGTGGGATGCGGTGCGTTTACTGACAAAAAAACACGACAGAGTAGTGGCATTCGGCTCTTTTCTGGTAGTATCCGGTGTGCTGGAGATAATCATTCCCCCGATGGAGCTGAAGGTACAAGCGTCACTAAACAGCGCCAGTCAATAGTTTTTGAGTGTCATGAATTTTAAAGGAGCAGTGAATTAAATGGATAACAAGGCTACAACCAAACGAATGATTGGCGCAGTCGTGCTGGTACTCGTTGCCGCATTGCTGTTGGCATGGTTGCTGAAAGGCAAAAACCGTGATGGTCAGCAAGATCTGGCAATGAATCAGACGGCTGAAACCAAGCCTATTTTAGGCTTCCCTGGGGTTGGCGGTGCTGACCAGAAACCTACTATCGTTGGTGATGACCCGAATGCGGCAGCCCAGCAACAAGGTGCTGGCATTGATGTCACGCAACAAGCCGCAGGCACTGCCCAGCAAGCCGGTGGCGCTAACCTGATTCCGGGTGTTGATGTGAAATTACCGGAGACAGTTCCTAATACCACAGGTTTTGATGTGCGCCCCGGTGCTAGTGGTGAAGTACGTGATTTGGTTGATACCGATGGTAAAGTAAAAGATGGTACGGGTAGCATGGGAACTGGCGATGCAAAAGCCAGTACTTCTCAAGTGGCTGGCGGCGCTCCTGCTGCTGGACAGGCGGCGACTGCACCAGCCGTTGATGCTAAAGCACCTGCGGCGGCTGATACTAAAAACAACCAAGCAGCGGCTCCTTCCGCTTCTCAGAAAGATAAGCCAGCGGCTAGTGCTGCTGCACCTGAAGAGAAAAAGCCTAGCTCGAAAGTGGTGTTAGTTAATGAAAAGCCAGTGCCTAGAGCGACTTCAGAAGCTGGCGCTGCACAAGCTGCGGCTGCCAAAAAGGCAGCGGAAGAAAAAGCGGCTGCTGCCAAAGCCGCCGCTGATAAGGCTGCCAATGTTGCTGCTGAGAAAGCCGCCGCTGACAAATCGGTTGCTTTAGCCGGTGGTGGCGCAGCAGCTGGCAATACGGCGGCTGGCGGTGCAGGTGGCTTCTCTATCCAGGTCTTGGCTAGCTCTGAGAAAGCAAAAGCGGATGCTGCTGCTGCACCGCTTAAAGCCGATGGTCACAATGTCTCAGTTACCTCGGTCAATGTCGGTGGCAAGACGGTTTATCGCGTGAGTGTCACGGGTTTTGCTGACCGTGCTGCGGCTGAGGCGGCTCAAGCGAAGCTGAAGTCGCGTTATAAACAAAACCAAGCCATTCAAGGCAGTTTCGTGACTAGTAGTAAGTAATCCATGACAGCAGATATTCTGGATATAAGCATTATTGTCCTGATTGTCCTGTCGGCGATTATTGGTCTGATTCGCGGGTTTGTCAGGGAAGCCTTTTCCCTGATAACGTGGGTTGCGGCTTTAGGGTTTGCCTTTTTGTACTATGAGCAATTAGCGGTGCATGTGCCTTTTGAGGGGCAGGGCAAACTGGGACAAGTGGTGATAGCGTTTATTGTTATCTTCCTCGGTGTGTTGATAGTCGGTTCGATTATCAACCATTTACTGAGCGCGGCGGTTTCTTCTGTCGGCTTGGGCGGGGTTGATTATTTGTTGGGTGGTGCATTTGGTATTTTGCGGGGTGGTTTGATTGTCACCCTGTTGGTACTGCTATTTAGTGCGGTGGGTAAATATTCCGAAGCAGCGTGGTGGAAGAATTCACGATTGATGCCGTGGTTTGAACAGAATGCGATTATGCTGAAGGAAATGATCCCCAATAAGCTCCCGGAAGAACTTCCCGGTATTTTTTCCAACAAACCCTAAGGTTGGCAAGAATAGCGGATTCATCAAACAGCCATGCACTTAATCGTGCATGGCTGTTTTGTTTTGACGGGGTTAGAATATGACATTTTCGTTTCACCGGAAGGGTTGGTATGTGCGGAATTATCGGGATTATCGGTCATGAACCTGTCAATCAGGCACTTTATGATGGTCTGACGGTTTTACAACACCGTGGACAGGATGCCGCAGGGATTGTGACCAGTGATGGTAGAAAATTGTATCTACGCCGTGACAACGGTTTGGTGAAAGACGTTTTCAACGAACGTCACATGGCGATGCTGCAAGGCAATATGGGTATAGGGCATGTGCGTTACCCAACGGCGGGTTCATCGTCTTCGGCGGAAGCCCAGCCATTTTATGTGAATAGCCCTTACGGTATTTCCTTAGCACACAATGGCAATCTGACCAATGCGCACGTGCTGAAAAAAGAGCTGTACCGGCAGGATCGCCGCCAGATCAATACCGAATCCGATTCTGAAATTCTCCTAAACGTGTTTGCGCAGGAATTGCTGGGTCAGAATGCGTTGCATGTGATGCCGGAAGATATTTTTGCGGCGGTGGAAGGGGTGCATCGGCGTTGCAAAGGCGCGTATGCGGTGGTGGCGATGTTGACCCGCGATGGTTTGGTGGGTTTCCGTGACCCGAATGGGATTCGCCCCTTGGTGTACGGCGTGCGTGAAACACCACAGGGCAAAGAATTTATGCTGGCTTCCGAAAGTGTGGCATTGGATGTGCAAGGCTATCGCTTGGTGCGCGATATTGAGCCGGGTGAAGCCATTTTCATTCGTCCCGATGGTCAGGTATTCACCCGCCAGTGCGCGCAGAATCCCAGCTATAACACCTGTATTTTTGAATACGTGTATTTTGCCCGCCCCGACTCGATTATTGACAATGTGTTTGTGCATAAAGCACGGATGCGCATGGGGCGCAAAATGGCGGAATACGTGATGCGTGAATGGCCGGATAATGACATTGACGTGGTGATTCCTATCCCCGATACCAGCCGTACCTCGGCGTTGGAAATGGCGTATACCCTCGGAGTGCCGTACCGCGAAGGCTTTATCAAAAACCGTTACATTGGGCGCACCTTTATTATGCCGGGGCAGGCGAAGCGTAAAAAGTCGGTGCGTCAAAAACTCAACTCCTTGGCGTTAGAATTCAAGGGGAAAAATGTCATGTTGGTGGATGATTCCATTGTGCGTGGCACGACTTCCGGTGAGATTGTGCAAATGGCACGCGATGCGGGTGCGAAAAAAGTGTATTTCGCCTCGGCTTCACCACCGATCAAATTTCCGAATATTTACGGCATTGATATGCCAGCGGCAAGGGAACTTATTGCGCACGGACGTACCGAAGATGAGGTAGCTAAAGCGATTGGGGTGGATCGTTTGATCTATTTGCCCTTGCCCGATTTAATTGCAGCGGTGAGTAAGGGCAATCCGCGCTTGAAGGCTTTCGATTGCTCGGTATTTACCGGGCATTATGCCACCGGAGAAAACGGCGACTATTTTGCTGAATTAGAGGCTTTACGGAATGATGAACAACAAACAAAACGCGAAAAAAATATGGCTGCCATTGATATTTGCAACAGCGATTAGCAGCAGTTTTGCTATGGCTGAATCCGATCACTTGCCACTGCATATCCCCGCGCCAATCGCAGATGTGGGTATCAATGAGCGGTTTGCGCCGATTATTGCGGATGTGTCACAGCGTTTTCCGACTTATTCGGCTGAGCGTCTTTTAGTGGTGGATGCCACCGCGCAAACGCTGATCTTGGTGGAAAACGGGCAGGCGGTGAATGAGTGGGTAATTTCCACTGCCACGAATGGTTTGGGGAGTGCCAAAGGCAGTCAGCAAACCCCGTTAGGTGTGCATCGGGTGGCAAAAAAGTTGGGTGATGGTGCGCCGTTGGGAACCATCTTCAAAGCGCGGCAAAATACCGGGCGTGTTGCACAAATTCTGACTGGCGCGGATGAGCGCAGTTCCGCTGATAATGTCACCACCCGCATTCTGTGGTTGGATGGTTTGGAGCCGGGTCTCAATAAAGGCGGTAATGTGGATTCGTATGAACGTTACATTTATATCCACGGTACAGACGAGGAGGGGCGGCTAGGTAGCCCTGCTTCGCACGGTTGCATTCGGATGCGTAACCAAGACGTGATCGACTTGTTTGAACGGGTCGATGAAAACACCTTGGTGGTGATTACTCAGAAACGCGAGGGATAAGCGTTGAACCATAATGAATGGGATTTTGAAACATTGGCGGTACGTGCCGGGCATGTGCGCACCAATGAAGGCGAGCATTCGGAAGCGATTTTTCCCACCTCTAGCTTTGTGTTCAGCAGCGCAGCGGCAGCGGCAGCGCGGTTTGGTGGGACTGAACCGGGTAATGTTTATGCGCGTTTCACTAACCCGACGGTGCGTTATTTTCAGGAACGGCTTGCGGCGTTAGAAGGCGGTGAAAGTTGTGTGGCTACCGCATCGGGGATGTCAGCGATTTTGGCGGTGATGCTGGGTTTGCTGAAGGCAGGGGATCACGTGGTGTGTTCTCGCGCTGTGTTTGGTACGACTACGCTATTGTTGCAAAACATTGTGGGCAAATTCGGGGTGGAATTCAGCTTTGTTGAATTGACCGATATGAGCGCTTGGGAAGCAGCGTTGCAGCCGAATACGCGTTTATTGTTTGCGGAAACGCCCGCTAATCCATTAACCGAAATTGTGGATATTCGTGAGTTAGCCGATTTAGCGCATCGCCACGGTAGTTTGCTGGTGGTCGATAATTGCTTCTGCACACCTGCTTTGCAACGCCCGTTGGATTTAGGGGCAGATATTGTGGTGCATTCCGCTACCAAATATTTGGATGGGCAAGGGCGGGCGCTAGGTGGTGCGGTAGTCGGTGATAAGGAGCGCGTGGGGAAGGAGGTCTTCGGTGTGTTGCGTAATGGCGGCATGGCTATGAGTCCGTTTAATGCGTGGGTTTTCCTGAAGGGTTTGGAAACGCTGGCGCTGCGGATGAAGGCGCATTGCGAGAATGCCATGCAACTGGCGCAATGGTTGGAAGCACATCCAGCGATTGAGCGGGTACATTATCCGGGGTTGGCATCGCACCCCCAGCACGCGCTGGCGCAACAGCAGCAAAGCGGTTTCGGTGGTATTGTGTCGTTTATCGTGAAAGGCGGGCAAGCGGCGGCTTGGCAGGTGGTGGATGCGACCCAAATGCTGTCGATTACTGCGAATTTGGGCGATGCCAAAACCACGATTACGCATCCAGCTACCACGACGCATGGGCGTTTAAGCCCTGAGCAAAAAGCCCAAGCGGGGATTGCTGCTGGTTTATTGCGGGTGTCGGTGGGTTTGGAAAGTGTGCGGGATATTCAGCACGATTTGGCTCGCGGCTTGGATGCGCGTTAAGGCAGGCGGAAGGCGGGGAGCTTGAATTCCCGCCTGACTTCATTCAGTTCCAAAAACGTTTCTAATTCTTCAGGAATCAACTGGAAACGGTAGCCACCGTCACCGGGATAAGGTTCGGTGTGGTCGCACTTGCCATCCATAATGGCTGCGGGGATTTCCTCAAAGGCGCGGCATTCCCGGTCGGGGTCATTTTCTAGAAAATGCTGGCAGAATACGCAAACGGGAGGGAGGACGCAGCTCAAGCGTGATACTGCTTACCCAGTTCATGCACGGCATCCACCAATACGCCGACATTTTCCGGGTTGATATGCTGGTGAATCCCATGCCCCAGATTAAACACATGCCCAGACCCTTGCCCGTAACTCGCCAAAATAGCAGCGACTTGCTGACGAATCACCTCCGGTGACGCATACAACACGCAAGGATCCATATTGCCTTGCAATGCCACTTTGTGACCGACACGCGCTCGTGCTTCGCCGATATTAATCGTCCAATCCAGCCCTAAGCCATCGCAACCGGTATCCGCCATCGGTTCGAGCCATTGCGCTCCGCCTTTGGTGAACAAGATGACAGGAACTTTGCGACCGTCATTTTCACGGGTTACGCCATCGACGATTTTCTGCATGTAGCGCAGCGAAAATTCGCGGTAAGTCGCGGGTGTCAGTGAACCACCCCACGTATCAAAGATCATCACTGCTTGTGCGCCTGCGGCGATTTGCGCATTCAGGTAGAGGATAATGCTGTCGGCGAGTTTATCGAGCAGCAAATGCAGGGCTTTGGGATTGTCGTATAACATGCCCTTCACCTTAGCAAATTCCTTGCTGGAACTGCCTTCCACCATGTACGTAGCGAGTGTCCAAGGGCTGCCAGTGAAGCCGATCAGCGGCACGCGTCCATCCAATTCGCGGCGGATGGTGCGTACTGCATTCATCACGTACTGCAATTCATCTTCAGGGTCGGGAATGCCGATTTTTTCAATATCCGCCATGCTTTGCACTGGGTTAGTGAAACGTGGGCCTTCGCCTTCCGAGAAATACAAGCCTAAGCCCATTGCATCGGGAACGGTGAGAATGTCGGAAAACAGGATTGCCGCATCCAGCGCGTAACGCTCTAGCGGTTGCAGGGTGACTTCGCAAGCAAGGTCGGCATTTTTGCATAAATCCATAAAGCTGCCAGCGCGAGCGCGGGTAGCACGGTATTCAGGTAAATAACGCCCAGCTTGACGCATGATCCAAATGGGTGTGGTATCGACGGGCTGTTTCAGGAGAGCGCGTAAAAAACGGTCGTTTTTGAGTTCGTTCATTTAGATTTTCCTGAAACAACTATTGTAGGAGCTTGCCATGCAAGCGATCGCCAGCAAGGCTGGCTCCTACCAATTCGGATGGGTGTTAACCGCCGAGACGGGTTTTGATTAAACCGCTCACTTGCCCCATGTCGGTGCGCCCCTGTGCTTTGGGTTTCAGCCAAGTCATGACTTTGCCCATGTCGCGTACCGATGCCGCACCGGTTTCAGCAATGGCTTGCTGGATGAGGTCATCCAGTTCAGCGGCACTGAGGGGTTGGGGAAGATACGTTTGGATAATACCCAATTCATATTCTTCCTGCGTGACTAAATCCATGCGACCAGCATCGCTGTACTGGCGGATGGATTCGCGACGCTGCTTACACATTTTGTCCAACACCACCAATACGGCGGTATCGTCCATTTCGATGCGTGTATCGACTTCTTGTTGCTTGATTGCAGCGAGAATCAGACGAATCACGCCAAGCTGCGCTTTTTCATGCGCTCGCATGGCGGTTTTCATGTCTTCAGTGATTTGTGCCTTGAGGCTCATAATCAGTACATACGCACGCGACGGTTGAGGTCACGGGAAATGCGCTTCAGGTTGCGCTTCACCGCCGCTGCCCGCATACGCTTGCGTACAGAGGTAGGCTTTTCATAGAATTCACGGGCGCGAACGTCAGCTACAACGCCAGCTTTTTCACAGGTGCGCTTGAAACGGCGCAGAGCAACTTCAAAAGGCTCGGTATCACGTACTTTTACACTAGGCATACAAATCTGTCTCAAATCCACAATTGAGTAAAGCGCGAGATTATACCCGCCTGCCCGCCAAATGCAAAACATTCACGCGGTTT
>CAYNNA010000075.1:0-14878 GCA_964398375.1 uncultured Thiothrix sp. | reverse complement strand
CTGAAGGGAGAAATTTATCAACCTTGAGAAGCCAGCTTAACTGACTGGCATTAGGGCTTAGCCCCGCTTTTCAACTTTTCTTGCTGATTATTCTGTTTGATCAGAACTCGACGCTGTAGGCAACCCCTACAATATCCTGCTTCATCGTCAAGTCATAAGCATCCATAGGAACAGGACTCGGTGGCGGCACGGTTGCCGTACCTTCCACTGTATTTTCGAGCGCATGAATGTATGAACCCACAATTTTGGATTTTGGTGTCAGCTTCTTCTCAAAACCAACGGAAACATGCTCTTCCACAACGGCTGGAGCCAGCACGTTAAGCGTTGTCACACCACCAGACACTGGGCTATCACCACGGTTGTATCCAGCCATTAGCGCTAAACCATCATTCAACTGTTGTTTTACACCAATTTTATAGACTGTTTGATCCTCCCAACCGAACCCAGAACCATTATCCGCACCAAAGGGCAGTGGTGTCGCCGGTGAATTTCCGATCGCATCGACGTCAGAGTATTCGATTTTCTGAACATCAGCGGCGATCAATGTTTGCGGTGTTGCCTGAAATGCGATGCCTGCGGTAGTGGCTGCGGGTACATCAAACTCACCAGCATTGGGGAACAAACCGCTATATTCATCCATCTTACTCATGCCCACTTTGGAACGGTAAGCAAGACCCGCCGATAATTTGTCAGACAACTTACCTTGGACACCGATAGTTGCACCAACCCCAGTAGAGTTAGCACCGCCATTATTGCTTAGACCAGCAGGGTTACTAGTAAAACCAGTAAATGCCCCCAAGCCTTCAGCTTCAAAACGCTGAGCCACCAAATTGACCGATGCGCCAATGGCGACATTCTCACTCACCTTATAGCTCGCCGTCGGTGCAATAAACATTTGCTTGAGGTCAATTCTTGTGGAAGTACCTGGCAAACCACCAAAAGAACCTGCACCGAAAGGCACACCGTTCTCGTAAGAAGTATTCATGCCACCATTACCATAAGCAACGATACCAACGGACAAACCACCCTTCATATCACGCTTATAGCCAGCTTCGGGGATCAGGAACATTTCATCGCCATTACCATCGGCGGTCACATCCGCAGGCGCACCAAAAGCTGTTCCTTTGAACGTTGCGGAACGGTCTGGTTTGAATATTTCCAAGCCCACATCATAACCATCAGGCGTAAAAGACGCCGCTGCTGGGTTAGTCGCCATACTCATAGGGCTTGTTGCAAAACCAGCAGCCGCACCGCCCATCGCTTTGTGGGTTTGCCCTAAACCGGTTGGGGCAAGACCGTTGGTTGCGAATGCCGACTGAGCACCTAATGCCAATAGCACAGCTACGGCAAGGGTAGTTTTTCTGGACATAAATAATAACTCCTCCATTATATTTCTGCTATTTCTCAACATTTGTTGCGAAATAGTGACAGAGGAGTATTAAGCTGTCAAATGCTTATTATCAAGCAAAACAATAGTTTATTATAATATAATAATATATGACTTTAAGAGAAGGCGCTTAATGATCACCTAAGAGTGCCGCAACACGCTGGGCATCCTCCTCAGTATCCACACCCGCCGCCGGAATTTCTGCTGCCATATCAACATGAATCCGATAACCGTGAGCCAATGCCCGTAATTGTTCCAGCTTTTCCAGTTGTTCGGCTTGCGCAAACGGCATTCCTGCAAAGGCTTTCAGAAAACCCGCACGGTAGGCATACATGCCAATGTGTCGCAGCGCGTAATCGTGCAAAGCAACGCCCGCATCACGCTGAAACGGGATCGGCGCACGGCTGAAATACAGCGCCATGCCCTCAGCATCCCGCACCACTTTAACCGTATTAGGGTTGAAAAACTCGGTTTCGGTAAGGATCGGGGTCGCCAAAGTAGCAATGCTGGCTTGCGGGTATTGCGCCAAATTACGCGCCAATTGATGCAAATTTACCACAGGTGTGAGTGGCTCATCCCCCTGCAAATTCACCACGATGGTATCATCTGCCCAACCTTGTTGTTGCACCACTTCAGCGAGACGGTCGCTGCCCGTTTCGTGCGTGCTGGCAGTCATCACAACGTGCGCCCCAAAGTCGCTACACACGCGCTGGATACGCTCATCATCCGTCGCCACTAGCACGGTGGCAAAACCGGCTGCCATTGCCCGCTCGTGAACATGTTGAATCAAAGGTTTACCCGCCAATTCGCGTAAGGGTTTGCCCGGCAAGCGAGACGAGGCATACCGCGCCGGAATCACCAACACTGTATTCATTCGTGCAATGCTTCCACTTCTTCTTGCGTCAACACGCGGGCTTCTTCTTCCAACATCACCGGAATGCCATCACGAATCGGGTAAGCCAACCGCGCCGATTTCGACACCAGCTCTTGTTTGGCTTTGTCATAAATGAGCGACCCTTTGGTGACGGGGCAAGCTAAAATTTCCAGCAATTTCTTATCCATGTTTGAATCCTTGTAAACGGGTCAGTAAGGCATGAGCCAGCGTCTCATCCAGCACTGCCTCAATCGGCAGATACCAAGCGTTTTGCTCAGCGAATTGACGGCATTTTACCGCATCTTTTTCCGTCATGATGACAGGATGTGTGTCGTCAAAGCCTAATTCTGTGCCAGTAAAAGCATAATGATCGGGGTAAAGGTGTGGAATAACCTGCAAACTGGCTTGTTCCAGCGTCTGAATAAAGCGTTGCGGATTGCCGATGCCGGTAACGACATGCACGGTTTTGCCTGCCCATGCGGTTAACGGCTGCGCTTGAGTTGTTGCCAAATTTACCAAGGTATCGCCACGCATTTGCATGGTATCGCCATTGACGATCACAAAATCGCAGGATTGTAACCGCGAGATAGGCTCGCGCAATGGACCCGCGGGCAAGCAAAAACCATTCCCGAAACGCCGTTGCCCATCCACCACACAGATTTCCACGTCACGCCCCATGCGATAGTGTTGCAAGCCATCATCAGTAATTACAATGTCGCAAGTATATTCTTGCAACAACGTGGCAATCGCTTGATTACGGTCGCTGCCAATCGCAATAGGAACTTGAGTGCGCTGCTTAATCAGAGTTGGCTCGTCACCAAGGTCATTTCCTTGACGTTGATACCCCCGACTCACTACCCCCGGCTTAAATCCCGCTTCGCGCAACCGTTCCACCAACCAAATGACCAACGGTGTTTTTCCAGTGCCACCCACCGAAATATTGCCAACAACAATAACCGGCACGGGATGTTTCACTTGCTGGCGCTTATGTTGCCAACGCCGCCAACACGCTAAGACGCAAAACAGCCCCGTCAGTGGCAATAGCAGGTACTTGCCCAGCCGGTCATTGCCATACCAAACGTTTAACAACCAGCGCTCAAGTCGCATCGTGGAATTGCAGCGCGTGCAAACGTGCATACTGCCCATTCAGTGCCAGCAATTCGCCATGCTTGCCGGATTCAATGATTTCACCGTCTTGCATGACCAAAATACGATCCGCATTCTCAATCGTGGACAAACGGTGCGCAATCATGAAGGTGGTACGGTTACTGAGCAAATTATCCAGCGCCGCTTGGATATGGCGCTCGGATTCGGTATCCAACGCCGACGTTGCCTCATCCAAAATCAACACCGGCGCATTCGAGAGAATCGCCCGCGCAATCGACAAACGTTGGCGTTGCCCACCGGACAACATCACCCCATTATCACCGATCAACGTATCGAAACCCTGCGGCAACTTTTCGATGAATTCCAGCGCGAACGCGGCGGCAGCGGCGGCACGGATTTGCACGTCATCTATGCCTTGCATAGCGCCGTAAGCAATATTATTTCGCACACTATCGTTAAACAGCACCACGTCCTGACCAACATACGCAATATGACTGCGCAAATTGTACAAACTCAATTCGGCTAAACGCGCCCCATCCAACAGAATTTCGCCCTGTTGCACATCGTAAAAACGGGGCAATAAGTTCACCAGCGTGGTTTTGCCACTGCCTGACTTGCCCACTAGCGCAATTTTTTCACCGGGATTCACGCGCAAATTAATATCACGTAACACCCATTTGTCGGTGTTCGGGTAACGGAATGAAACGTTATGAAACAGCACCTCACCCCGGCATTGGGTGAGCGTTTGCTTGCCTGAGTCGGCTTCGGTGGGGCTATCCAGCAATTCAAAAATACTCTCGCCCGCCGCAATCGCGGTCTGCAATTGCACATTCAACTGCGTCAAGTTGCGGATGGGGGTAAGCATCAGAATCATCGCCATAATGAAGGAGATAAACGTACCAGGCGATAAGATTTCCAGCGTCGATTCGCGGGTCGCCATAAACACAATCGCGGCGAGTGCCACCGCTACCATGAATTGCACCAACGGCGTACTCAGCAATTCTGTCACCATGCGCTTCATATGCAGCTCAATATTCTGCTCATTGGCAGCCCCAAAGCGGCGCTCTTCATACGACTCACCATTGAAAATCCGCACGACTTTGTAACCACGGATCATTTCATTGGCAATCTGGGTCACATCCCCCACTGAATCCTGCACTTTATGGCTCAAACGGCGCAAACGGCGCGTGGCATACACCACAATCAGCGCAATCAACGGCACCACCACCAAAATACCCAAGGTTAATTGCCAGCTATACCACAGCATCAAGCCCAATAAGCCGAGGATAGTGACTGAATCTTGCACCAAGGTCGTCATGCCGCGAATGCTGGCATTCGCCACCTGATCAATGTAGTAACTGACGTAAGCCAATAATTTGCCGGACTGGGTATTCTCAAAAAAGCTAACCGGCATCCGCAATAACTGGTTAAACACCTGATTACGCAAGGTCTTGGTCACTTGCCGCCCAATCATGCCGATGTAATAACCCGACACAAACATGGCAGCACCGCGCAATAAAAACAGTGCCAAAATACCGACTGGCAACCACAAAATGGTATCAGGGTCACGTTGAATGATTGCCTTATCCAGCAAGGGTTTCAGACCCCACGCAAAAAAGGGCTGCGTCGCGGCGCTAATCACCAAACCTACTGCTGCCAGCGCCAAGTAATGCCAGTAGCACAGTGAATATCCAATCAGCCGTCGATAAACCTGCCAGCCCGTCGTGCGTGGTATTGTCATCCTATTCCTGTGGTTTGCGTGCCGATTGTGAGGTAGCCATCGAGAAATTGGTCAACCCCAAACGCCCGGCGATGTCCATTGCCGTCACGACTGCCTGATAATTGACACTGGCATCCGCTGAAATGACCAGTGGGGGGGTATTATTACCCATCTCTTCCAAGGTCATGCTCATGGCTTGAAACAGCGTTTCAGGCTGATTATTCAACACTTCCCGCCCATTGATATAGTAACGCCCTTGCCCGTCGATCAGCAGTTCCAGCTTATCTTCTTGGGATGCCGCCGCCACATTACTGGCAGTTGGTAATTCGATCTTGAGTTCAGCATTTTTATCAAAGGTAGTCGTGACCATGAAAAAAATCAACAGCATGAATACCACATCAATCAACGAAGTCAAGTCGACCTTGCTTTCACTGCGTTCACGGGTACGAAATTTCATGCGGGTTTACCCCCGCGTGGTAGCGGTGCTTGCGCAGATACCGGGCGTGCTGGTGACGCGGCAGGTGCACTAGCGGCTGGACGTGCGGTGGCTGGTGCAGGCGCAGAGGTTGCTGCCGGTAAGGTTTTGCGGCTGGAATTGGCAATTTCAATCAAACGTAATGCTTCACGCTCCATAATCGCCACATAGCCATCAACTTTGGCTTTGAAATAGCGCTCGAATACCAAGGTCGTAATCGCAATCAGCAAACCCACGACTGTCGTGACCAACGCTTCGGAAATGCCACCCGCCATTTGCTGCGGATTGCCAACCCCGGCGGTATTGATCGCACTGAACACCCCAATCATGCCCAGCACCGTTCCCAACAAGCCCATCATTGGCGCAATCGTGATAATCGTACCCAAGGCTGGCAGGTAACGTTCTAATTCTTGTACCACGTGCCGCCCGGCTTCTTCGACGTTTTCTTTCATAATGTGGCGCGGCAATTCGCGGCTTTCCAGCCCGGTCGCCAAGACGCGCCCCAGTAACGAACCGTTGCGTAATTCATCGACTTGCGCATCCGCCAGCTTATTGATACCGGCGAGTTTGCGGGCGCGTTCAATATCGCTGGCAGGCACAACTTTATTGACGCGCAACGCGAGAAAACGCTCAATAATAATCGCCAATGCGATAATCGAACTCAGAATCAGGGGGAACATCATAATCCCGCCAGATTTGACTAATTCAAACATATCTAATCATGCCTCATTTTTTTATGATTCAGCCCACATGGTGTATGATCGGCGACTGTCTTATACAACTATACCAACAAAACCATAACATAGTGTACTGTCGATCATGAGAATAATAACAACTGCCCCTGTCAACCTGCCGTCGTTACCGTTGCGCTATTTTTGGCGTTTGGGTGAAGATGACCATATACGCCTAGGCTGTCATCAAACTGTCACATCTTACCACTATGGTTACACACCACCGCCCACAATACCGGACACGGAACAGGATGTTATCATGCAGGAAAATGCTGCACCCGACCTGAATAACCCCGATTACTACCTCAATCGCGAACTCAGTCTGCTTGCCTTTAACCGCCGCGTCATGGAACTGACGCAAGACCCACGTGTACCGCTGCTAGAACGCCTGCGCTTTTTATGTATTTCCAGCGCGAATATGGATGAGTTTTTTGAAGTCCGCGTTGCTAGCCTCAAACAACAATTGCAACTGGATGTCGCCTCGATTGGGGCGGATGGCTTAACCCCAACGGCGGCATTGAAACAAATTACCACCACGGCACACGCTTTGGTTGAATCCCAATACAAACTGCTGAACGAAGCCATCATCCCCGCGCTGCGCCAAGAGGGCATTTACTTTGTACGCCGTACCCATTGGGATGAACGGCAACTCGCTTGGCTATCGGATTATTTCGACCAAGAACTCATGCCCTTATTGAGTCCGCTGGGGCTAGATCCCGCGCATCCGTTCCCGAATGTCATCAATAAAAGCCTGAATTTCATTATCAGCTTGCAAGGCACGGATGCCTTCGGACGTGAAATTGATACCGCCATTGTGCAAGCCCCACGCAGCCTGCCACGCATTATTCGCTTACCCGAAGGCATGGCTGCCAGCAGCGACAGTTTCGTGTTCCTCTCCTCCATCTTGCACGCCTTTATTGACCGGCTGTTCCCCGGCATGGAAGTGTTGGGTTGCTACCAATTCCGCCTCACCCGCAATAGCAATATGTACGTGGATGAGGAAGAAGTCGACGATCTATTACAAGCCATGCAAGGTGAACTGCCGCAACGCAATTACGGCGCGGTGGTACGCTTGGAAGTCGCCGACCATTGCCCGCCCGACAATATCGAATACCTGATGGAACACTTTCACCTGTGCGAACAGGATGTTTACAACGTCAATGGCCCGGTCAATCTCAATCGTTTAATGGCGATTGCGGATCTGGTGGATCGTCCTGATCTACGCTTTCCACCGTTCCGCCCGGCTCAATCGCTCGCCGAACGTCACCCGGATTTGTTTGAGCGCATCAAACATAGCGATGTCTTGGTGCATCACCCCTACCAAAGTTTCCAAACGGTGCTGGACTTTATTGAGCAAGCGGCAAAAGACCCTGATGTATTGGCGATTAAAATGACGCTGTACCGCACCGGCAAACAATCCGAACTGGTCAAACACCTCATTCGTGCGGCACGCTTAGGTAAAGAAGTCACGGTCGTGGTGGAATTGCGAGCGCGTTTTGATGAAGAAGCCAACATTGGGCTTGCCAATCAATTGCAAAATGCCGGTGCGCATGTGGTGTACGGCGTGGTGGGTTACAAAACCCATGCAAAACTGTGCTTGGTAGTGCGGCGCGAAGGCAAACACTTACGCCGTTACGCGCATCTCGGCACAGGCAACTATCACCCCGGTACAGCACGGATTTACACCGACTTCGGCTTACTCACCTGCCAACCAGACATGACCGAAGACGTGCATAAAGTCTTCCACATGCTCACTGGGTTGGGACGAATGCGCGACCTGAAGTATTTGCTGGAAGCGCCATTCACCTTGCACCAAGCGATCATGGATAAAATCCAGCGCGAAACCCAACACGGACTGGCGGGAAAACCGGCATTAATCCGCGCTCGCATGAATGCCTTGATTGAACCGCAAACCATCAGCGCCTTGTATCAAGCGTCACAAGCGGGTGTCACAGTGGAATTGGTGGTGCGCGGGGTATGTTGCTTGCGCCCCGGCATTGCAGGCATTTCCGAAAACATCCATGTACGCTCGGTCATGGGGCGGTTTTTGGAACACCCACGGGTATTTTACTTTCAGAATGCCGGTGATGAGGAATTGTATTGTTCGAGTGCGGATTGGATGCCGCGCAATTTCTTCCGCCGCGTCGAAGTCGCCTTCCCGATTTTAGACCAAGCACTGCGTCAGCGGATTATTCACGAAGCGTTTGAATTGCACTTGCAAGACAATACGCAGGCGTGGGAATTACAGGCTGATGGCACATACTTGCGCCAACAACCTGAAGATGACGAGGAGGAAAGCATCAACGCGCAACACCAACTGTTAAAGTTGCTAGCAAATGTTTAATGCTTGAACAGATGCGGCGCTTTGGCTTTGGTTACTTGCCAACCAGAGCGCCCCGGTTTACCGGCTGGGAATACTTGTTTAGCCGTAGTACTAGTCGCCCCATTGCTGCCCTTCCGAGGGGTGGTATTAACGACGGGTAACGCAATCGCCTGCCCACTCAAACCGTTATATACCGCTAATACTTTGCGCACATAATGCTGGGTTTCGTTATACGGTGGAATGCCCTTGTATTTATCGACCGCACCTTCGCCCGCGTTGTACGCCGCAACGGCTTTGTATAAATCACCATCATAACGTTTCATTAGCCAGCTCAGGTAGCGCGTGCCACCGTGAATATTTTGGCTGGTGTTAAATGCATCATCGACCCCGAAACGTTCGGCAGTCGCGGGGATCAATTGCATCAAACCCTGCGCCCCCTTGGGTGACACAGCGGTGCTGTTGTAGCACGATTCAACCGCGATGACGGCTTTCACCATATCCGCGCTAACCCCATACTTTTCCGAATATTTTTGGATAGATTCCTGATGTGCTTCTGCCCTTTTATTAACCGCATTGGCATTGGTTCCGCAGCCTGACGCTTGGGCTGTTTGCACGAAAGCAAATCCCAACAAGCTGACAAAAATAGCACTGTTTAAACGTTTCATGTGTTTTCCCCAAATCAAACTACCACCCAGTATATTAGTAAAAACTTATAATTCAAGTTTCCTTTTTAGGGCAAGGTGATAAGCAAAAGTCCCGTTAATCGTTGATGCCACGCATTCTAGTGCGAAGCCCACCCCAAAGAAGTGATGAACATCACGTATCCTGCTATAGTTTCACCACGCTAATACACTGCATGGAATTGGTTGTGACCTTAATAAAAAAATCTGTTTGGCATATTATTTTCAGCATTTTTTGTCTCATATCTACCACACTGCCAACATACGCCGCTAACCTGCCAATCGGCATGAATACCAATGAAGTCATGCAAGTCGATTCCAGCGTTCCCTTCGTCAATTTATTCAAAATGGCGCTGCCGTTTGCCGAGGCAGATGCCAAGCTCACGCATGGTAACATTGTTTACGATACTGACGGCTGGCCGCAACAGCTCAATGGCGGGCGAGCAGGTACTAATCTTTTGCACTGGTTGCCTATGGGAACCTTGCCAGAAGGACAGTACACCGTGTTGTACGACGGTGAGGGCGAATTGGTCTACGGCGATGATGCCAAACTAATCAAACGCTTACCCGGCAAAGACCTCATTCAGATTGCTGCCGGTGCTGACAAGTTTTTCAAAGTCACACTGACGATTCAACAATCCAAACCCGACAATTATTTGCGCAATATTCGCGTACTGCTGCCGGGTGGCATTTGTGCCAGCAATCCGTTCCAGCGCGTTAACGGCGCTCAACAGTGTGACGGTGACTACCAAGATTTTACAACCCATTACGACAGTATTGTGTTTAATCCCGACTACCTGAATTTTATGCGTGATTTCAAAACGCTGCGTTTCATGAATATGTCGGGCATCACCCGCAACCCGCTCAGCCAGTGGGAACAAATGCCACGCCTCAGCCAAGCCACTTGGGCAGGAGCAGAAGGCAAACGCGGCGCACCACTGGAAATCATGGTTGCGTTAGCGAATCGCCTGAATGCCGATGCATGGTTTACTATTCCCCATGCTGCGGATGACGACCTTGTGCGCCAATACGCTGATTATGTAAAACAAAATCTGCACCCCCGCCTAAAAGCCTACGTGGAATACACCAATGAAGCCTGGAACCCGGCTTTTAGCCAAGCGCATTACACCAAGCAAATGGGGCTACAACAAAAACTCGACACCGACCCGCCGCAAGCCGGTCACAAATATTACGTCAAACGCTCGCTAGAAGTATTCCGGCTGTGGGAACAAGCCTTCGGCAACACGAAACGCCTGGTGCGGGTGCTCAGCGGTTGGTCGGCGAATCCACGCTTAAGTGAAATATTGCTCAATTACAACCAAGCGCACCGCCACATTGACGCGTTTGCGATTGCACCGTATTTTTACGTCCACGAACGCCAGCAAGCTGAAGTCCGCAGCACCGAAGATGTCTTCAAACTCTTAAAAGACGACCGCAACGCTTATTCCCTGCAAAATGTGCTGACGATGGTGCAAAAGCAAGCTGATCTTGCCAAACAATACGGCGTGAAATTGATTGCTTACGAAGGTGGGCAACACTTGGTAGATCGCAAAACCCGCTCCATCCGCGACTTTCCTAACCCGCAATACATCGGCGCAAACCGGGCGCAGCCGATGGAAGCGTTATACATCGAATTTCTGGAAGGCTGGCAAAAGATTACCGGGAATAGCCTGTTCGTGGCATTTTCAGCACCGCGCACCTATCAGGCTTACGGCAGTTGGGGGGTGAAAGAGCATATTAATCAGGCGGCTGGAGAAACGCCCAAATATCGGGCGCTGCTCCAGATGTTGCGTTAAATATCGCGCAACAGTTCGTTAATGCCCACTTTGCTGCGGGTTTTCGCATCCACTTTCTTAACGATGACCGCGCAATACAAGCTGTATTTACCATCGCTGGATGGCAAGTTACCAGACACCACCACCGAACCCGCTGGAACGCGCCCGTACATGACTTCGCCGGTTTCGCGGTCATAAATGCGTGTGCTTTGACCAATGTAAACGCCCATTGAAATCACTGCGCCCTCTTCCACGATCACGCCTTCCACGACTTCAGAACGTGCGCCGATGAAGCAGTTGTCTTCGATAATCGTCGGCCCTGCTTGCACGGGTTCTAACACGCCGCCGATGCCTACGCCGCCGGACAAATGCACGTTCTTACCAATTTGTGCGCAAGAACCGACCGTCGCCCAAGTATCCACCATCGTGCCGCTATCCACATACGCGCCAATATTGACGTAAGATGGCATCAATACACAGCCAGGTGCGATGTAAGAACCACGCCGTGCAATCGCATTCGGTACTACGCGCACGCCACCCGCAGCAAATTCGTCCGCGCTCATGCCCGCAAATTTGGACGGCACTTTGTCGTAATACTGGGTGCAACCGCCATCCATCACGGCGTTATCATTCAAACGGAATGACAGTAATACCGCTTTTTTCAACCACTGGTTCACCTCCCAGTTGCCCACGCCGTGTTGGGTGGCAATACGCAATTTACCGGCATTCAGCAATTCCAACGCCTCGTTCACCGCATCGCGGGTTTGACTTTCGGCATTACGCGGGTTGATGTCGGCGCGGCGCTCGAAGGCTTCTTCGATAATGCTTTGCAGTTGGCTTACGTCTGACATTTTTATCTCCTGTTCATGTATTCATTAATTTTCGCTAATGCGGGTAATCGGACAGTGGGGTAAGTTACGATTCCAAGAATCGACGTTAAATACTAAAACATCAAATGATTTACCCCATCCTCGTTTCGGGCCTGCAACCCATTTATATTGCCAAAAGCTAGTTTTTAGACCATCCATTTGCGCAACATCGAGTTCTTCCAAACCAATCAGTACCATATAGCGTAAAGCTTTCGTTGGAATACCTTGATCTAAACCGAGATAAATCAAAGTATCGCGTAACTTGGGAAACAACTCCGTTTCGATCAAAGCACCACTGCTGATTTTTTCAAAAAATTTACCTACCGCATCTGAGTGATAAGATTGAAGTGTTCTATCGGGGTCTTTAACTTCTACTAACCACAATTGATGTTCCCACTCCACGACGAAATCAACACACCCATCCATAATGTGAGTAAGACCGTGTAAAGTTCCATCAAATTTGGACGCACGAAGGGCGCGTGAAAAGTCGAAATACAAACCATCCTTGCGTCCTCGTGTTCTTTCCCACCATTGCGGGTTTTGCTCCCAAGGTTTCAACTAAACCTCGCCCAGCGAACGCTGAATCTCAAGATCATACAAACGCAGGTATTCATCGGCTATTTTGTTGGGTTTAATATCACGATAACGCTCAGCAACGTGGGGAACGACACCCTCAGTATCTGTTTTTTCTAATGCAAAAAATCGTGTTAGCACTGCGCCTTTCTGAAAATCTAATTCTCTCAAAAACGCATAATTATGAGTTGCTACAAAAATTTGAACGCCACTTTGTGCCAACAATAGCAACACTTTCACGACCTCCTGCATGAGTGATGGATTAAGATTAGCCTCTGGCTCATCCCACAGCAGGGGACGTGATGCGTCAATCGTGCCGTTACGAATAAGTTGCCAAATTAGCGCAAGTTTACGGTGCCCTTCAGCAACCAAATGCATCGTCCTATTACCGACAAAAAACACATCGCCTTGAACACTAACTTTCCCCCCAATGATACTTTCAATTCTGTCTAAAATGGCAAGCTGGTGTTCAGTGAGCTGACGAAGATGCGGGGTATAGGCGTGTGTCAATACCTGAATATAGGGTTCATCCAAAGACATTTGATATTTACCATTCAACGACAACAATCCTGGTGCTATGGATAGAATCTCTTTTGGTGGTAAATACACTGGAGCAACGTCACCTGAGGCAGTACGTGGCTCAATTTCAGGCAATCCTGTCTGCTTATCCAACCGAATGGTAAATTCAACATTATCGGATTTTACTTTGATATTTTCATTCAATAATGCCCCATCACGCATTAATTGCTTAATTGCCCGACCAATCGCCCCTTCCCTTGCATGAGGTGATACCGGTAATGTTTCTCCTGCTAAAAACACCTGTTGCAAATTAGCAGCCCATAAAGCTTCACTGTATAAATTGGATCTCAGGCAATAGAGCAGCTTGAGCAAGTGGGTTTTGCCCGTGCCGTTCGCGCCGACGAACACATTGATTCCAGCCGCCCACTCGAAACTCGCCTTTTCAAAGACCGTAAAGTTTTCCAGTTCCAGACGTTCAAACATAATGATTCGCCTTGTTACGCACGCAATAATGACCCGATTATAAGGTTTCAACGACGCGCCGGATACGTTCCGCCGCTTCAATACATTCATGCAAAGGGGCAACCAGTGCCAAGCGTACCCGCCCTGCCCCCGGATTTACGCCACCCGCCTCACGCGACAAATAACTGCCGGGGACAACATTTACATTCGCCTGTGCAAACAATTCGCGGGTAAAAACGGTGTCATCCACTGGCGTTTGCGGCCACAAATAGAAACCTGCGGGTGGCTGGGAAACGTCCATGACCGGCGCGAGTATCGCCATCACCGCCGCGAATTTTTCGCGATACAAGACACGGTTGGTTTGTACATGGGTTTCATCTGCCCACGCCGCCGCACTCGCTGCCTGAAACGGTGGCGGCATTGCACAGCCATGATAAGTGCGGTATAGCAAAAATTGTTTGAGGATTTCCGCATCGCCTGCCACAAAACCGGAACGCATCCCCGGCGCATTCGAGCGTTTCGACAAACTATGAAAGACCACGCAACGTTTCCATGCCGTATTCCCCATCTGCGCTGCGGCTTGCAGTAAGCCCGCTGGTGGTTGGGTTTCATCGGCATACAGTTCGGAATAACATTCGTCTGCCGCGACAATAAAGTCGTAAGTTTCCGCCAGTTGCAGTACCAATTGCAGCGTTTCCAACGGCATAACCGCGCCAGTGGGATTACCAGGGCTGCAAATGTAGAGCAATTGGCAACGCTGCCACACCGCTGCGGGTACGGCGGCAAAATCGGGGATGAAACCATTCTCTGCGGTGCAATTCAGAAACACGGGTTCTGCCCCGGCTAATAACGCCGCACCTTCGTAAATCTGGTAAAAGGGGTTGGGCATCACCACCGCTGCATCGCCCGTCCGCGTCACCACGGCTTGTGCAAACGCAAACAGCGCTTCGCGTGTGCCATTCACGGGAATGACATGCTGTTCCGCATCCACCGACCCCGCCGGAAGTTGAAAGCGTTGTGTCAACCAAGCGGCAATGCTGTCACGCAATACTGCTGAGCCTTTGGTGAGCGGGTAATTCGCCAAGCCACCCAAATTTGCCGCAATCGCTTCATGAATGAAAGCGGGCGTAGGGTGCTTCGGCTCCCCCATTGCGAGCGAAACCGCAGGCAAATCAGCGGGGCTGATGCCTTGCAGCAAGGTGCGGATGCGTTCAAACGGGTAAGCTTGCAAGCGGGCAAGATCAGGATTCATGCGCGAGGCTATTCCAAATTGGCTGAAACGCCAGAGTATACCGGAAAACCCAAAAGCGTCACAAACGCCAGCAATCGCACCAGCGATTCAGAGCATCCTAAAAATCTCGCACCCAGCCCTGTGGTTCATTT